>DASZTU010000420.1:0-17506 GCA_035547975.1 Devosiaceae bacterium
GCCGGTGACGATCGGGTCGCCCGGCGCATAGATCGCCTCGAGGCCCTGCGCCGGGGCGGTAGCTGTCCCCAGCAGCACCGGGGCTGCCGCGAGAATTGCCGCCAAGGCGGCCATCCTCATTCCCCCCAGACTGGAAAAACGATGCGTTCTCATAGGCCCTCTCCTGCCAATGCGCCCGGCACCGCGCGGCACGCGCAGTCCCGCATCGCTTCATTTACGCCCTGTCGAGTGAATACCCCCCAACGCCAAGTTCATCCCCGGTTCATCCGAAGAATTGAGACACAATTCTACTTCACACCGGACGACCGGTACATGCCGGCATTTGGCCGAAAACTGAGTGCACGACTGCCGTTGCCTGTGGCGGGATGTCGCAGGGGCCAACCCCGTTGACGCCGGCGGCTGCCCTTCGCATTGTCGCGCCGTCCTCCCGCAGCGTTCGGAAATCTCATGCCGTCCTCCCTCGATGCCGTCCTCGCCCATGCCGATGCCCATCTTGAGGCGAGCCTGCAGCGTCTCTTCGAGCTGATCCGCATCCCCTCGATCTCGACCGATCCCGCCTATGCCGCCGATTGCGAACGGGCGGCCGAATGGCTCGCGACGGAGCTCCGCGGCCTCGGCTTCGATGCCTCCGTCCGCCCCACGGGCGGCCGCCCGATGGTCGTCGGTCACGATCCGAAGGAGGAGGGGCCGCACGTCCTCTTCTACGGCCACTACGACGTGCAACCGGTCGACCCGCTGAACCTCTGGGACACCCCGCCTTTCGAGCCGGTGATGCGGCAGGCGCCGAACGGGGACACGCACATCGTGGCGCGCGGCGCCTCCGACGACAAGGGCCAGCTGATGACCTTCGTCGAGGCGTGCCGCGCCTGGAAGGCGGTCGCCGGCGCCCTCCCCATCCGTGTGTCCGTGCTGCTCGAAGGCGAGGAGGAATCGGGGAGCCCGAGCCTCGGGCCGTTCCTCGACGTGGCAGGGGAGGAGCTCAAGGCCGACATCGCCCTCGTCTGCGACAGCGACATGTGGGACGAAACGCACCCGATGATCACGACGATGCTGCGCGGCCTCGTCGGGCAGGAAATCGAGATCACCTGCGCCAAGGCCGACCTCCATTCCGGCATGTACGGAAATGCGGCCCGTAATCCCCTCCAGGTCCTCGGCGACATCATCGCGAGCCTGAGGACCCCGGATGGCGGCGTCGCCGTTGCCGGCTTCTATGACGGGGTCGCCGAGGTGCCCGACGAGGTCAAGGCGCAGTGGAACCGGCTGCCCTTCGACCAGGAAGGCTTTCTCAACAATGTGGGCCTCCGCATCCCGGCGGGCGAGAAGGGACGATCCATCCAGGAGCAGATCTGGGCCCGGCCGACCTGCGAGATCAACGGCGTCAGCGGCGGCTATACCGGAGAGGGTTTCAAGACCGTGATCCCGGCCAAGGCGTCGGCCAAGATCTCGTTCCGGCTGGTCGCGGGCCAGGATCCGCAAAAAGTGCGCGAGGCGTTCCGCGCGCATGTGAGGGCACGGGTGCCGGAGGACTGTTCGGTCGCCTTCAAGGACTATGGGGCCTCGCCCGCCGTCGTGATGCCGTTCGACGGCGAGTTCATGCAGCGGGCCCTCAAGGCGCTGTCCGAGGAATGGCAGGCGGAAGCCGCGATCGGCGCCACCGGCGGATCGATTCCCGTCGTCAGCGATTTCAAGCGGCGCCTCGGCATGGATGCGCTGCTGGTGGGCTTCGCCCGTTTCGACAACCGCATCCATTCGCCGAACGAGAAGTACGACCTCTCCTCGTTCCGGCACGGCATCCGGTCCTGGATCCGCATCCTCGCGGCCTTCGCCGAGTAGGGACGGCGCAACCGTTCGAGCTCCCGTCCCGACCGCGTCGGGACGGGACGCAGGTCAGGCGGTCTTGCCCTCGGCGCGGCGGCGCAGCTTGGCGAAAAAATCCCTGAGGATCGGATCGCGCCGGATATAGGTCACGTAGCGCATGGCATGCCGCGAGCGGTCGATGCTGTAGGTCGTGTTGTCCGTGAGGATCGGGGTCGGCACGAGGACGCTCGGCGCCCAGTCGTCATCGAGCAGCCAGCCGACCGGGGCCATGTCCCAGATTTCCTTGGACCAGCCCATGTAGTCGCCGTCTTCGGCATATTCCTTGAAGCGCATGGCGAGGAACTTGCCGATCTCGCCATAGGGCTCGACGTATCTTTCGATCTCGGGAACCGTCGAGTGGAGGTGCGAAACGACCCCCATGCAGGGCACGTTGACCACCGGCACGCCGGAATCGAACAGCACCTGGCCGCCGCCCACGTCCTGCTTGAGGTTGAACTCGCGCTGGTTCGGCCATTCGAGCGCCGACCCGCCGAGCCAGACCACGACGATCTTGTCGGCGATGTCGGGCGCCTTGAGCAGTGCGGAGGCCACGTTGCTGATCGCCGCGATCGCGACGACATAGAGCGGATTGTCGGGGCTGCCGGTGCGGGCCCGCGCGATGAGGTCGTCGACCGCGGGGGCGCTGCGCGCCTCCTTGTGCGGCCCCACATAGTCGGTGACGCCGCGGAACACGAGCCCGTCGGGCTTGACGTCCAGCCGCTCGAGCAGCCGCAGGATTTCCTGGTAGGAGAGTTCCATGCCTTCCCCCGGCCCGCTCGAGCGGTCGTTGAAGAAGGGAGCCGCATAGATCGCCTGCAGGTCGAGGCGCTCGGGCGAGAGCAGCATCTGGACCAGCGCGAACTGGTCGTCGATCTCGTTATAGGTGTCCGTGTCGAGGACGCAGCGCACGCGGCCAGGGCGGGGCGCCAGCATCCTCAGGCGCATTTCGTCGGAAACCGGCAGCACCTTGCTGCCGAATTTGGGTGCATAGGCCAAAGGTCACTCCTTGCTGCCGGTCGCGGCTACCGAGCCGGTGAAATATTGCTGGAACCCCACCAGGATCACCATGGGGATCAGCGACAGGAACATCGCGCCCGCAAAGATCAGCCCGAAGCTCACATGGTACTCGGTCGAGAACTGGGCGAGGGCGACAGGCGCCACCTTCATGTCGTTGGAGGGCGCAATGAGCAGCGGCCAGAGATAGGCCTGCCACTGGAAGATGAACATGATCAGCCCGGCGCTGATCAGCGCTGGCGGCGACAGCGGCAGGTAGATGCGCCAGAAGATCTGGAACCACCCCATGCCGTCGACCATCGCGGCCTCGCGCAGTTCCTTGGGGATGCCGAGGAAGAACTGGCGCAGCAGGAAAACCGTAAGGCCGTTCCCGACGCCCGGCAGGATGAGCCCGGCATAGGTGTTCTGCAGGCTGAAGCCGCGCATGATGTAGAAGAGCGGCACCGCGATCGCGTCGAACGGGATGAGGAAGCTCACGATCATCGCCGTGAAGACCAGCGACCGTCCGGGAAAGTCGATGGCGGCGAGCGCGAAGGCGGCGGGGGCGCAGACGGCGAGCCCGACGATGACCGTCACCACCGCGACGAACAGCGAATTGAAGATCGCGCGCGCAAACGCGCCCGTCCACAGGTTGATGACGTTATCGAAGGTCAGCCGGTTGGGGATAAACGTCCAGAGGCTGAACGGATTGAGATAACGGAAGATGTCGTCTTCCGGTCGCAGCGAGGAGATCGTCAGCCAGTAGAGCGGCATGAAGAAGACCAGCGCCACGGCGGCGATGATCGCCATCTGCAGCACCTGGCGGGGCGTGATGCGGTCCATCAGCGTTCGCTCCGGTCGCTCATCATGCGGAACTGGATGAGCACGATGACCAGCACCAGCACCACGAGGACGATCGTCGCGGCCGAAGCGCTGCCGGGATCGCCATTGATGAAGGCGCTCGTGTAGATCTCGTTCATGATGAGGTCGGTCGATCCCTCAGGACCGCCATTGGTCAGAATGTTGACCGGCGCGAAGACGAGGAAGTTCGCGACCGTGTCGGCAACCAGCACGAAGGTGAGCGGGCGGCGCAATTGCGGCAGCGTCACGTAGCGGAACCGCTGCCAGGCGTTGGCGCCGTCGATCGTCACCGCCTCGTAAAGCGACTTCGGGATGTCCTGGAGCCCGGCGATGAGCATCGTCATCCAGTAGCCGACGCCGATCCAGCTCACGACGAGGATGATCGAGCCGAGCGCCTGGTCGGGCGAGGTGATGTAGCGCTGGGGGCCGATGCCGAACACGGCGAGCAGCGAGTTGAGGAGCCCGTCGGGGCGGAACGCCACCGCCCAGACGACGGCCGAGACGCTCTGCGGAATGGCAACCGGCAGCAGCACCACCGATCGCCAGAAGCCGGTCATCGGCAGCTTGTTGTTCATCAACAGCGCGAGGCCGAGGGAGATGGCGATCTGCAGCGGGTTGACGATGATGGAATAGAGCAGGGTGATCCAGACCGAGTTCAGGAACACCGGGTCGGTGAAGATGTAGGTGTAGTTGTCGAAGCTGTAGACGCTCGCCCGGGGGGCCAGCAGCGATTGATGCAGCGCGAGGAGGGCAGGCCAAAGCCGCAGCACCACCACCGAGAGGATGGCCGGCAGCAGGAAAATCATGGCGACGGTGAAGTTGCGCCATTTCGACATGTTCGGCCGATCCCCGGAAAACAGGCCGGGGCTCTGGAGCCCCGGCCGCTTGGTCAGTCAGACTATTGGATGCGGCGCAGCTGCGAGGTCAACTGCTGCTGGGCCTGCTTGAGCGTCGACTCGACGTCCGAGCCGTTGCGGATGTCCGAGAACGCCTTGTTCATGACGGTTTCGAAGGCGACGTAGCCGATCGAGCGCGGCCGGCTGACGGCCGTGTCGGCAAGCTCATAGGTCATGATCTTCTTGGCGTCGGGCCCGACCTTGGGATCGAGGCCCGCGATCCAGTCGATGTAGGGGCCGTAGGCTTCCTTGTTGACCGGAATGATCGGGTTCGCCTTGACGACCAGCCCCGCGCCTTCAGGGTTGAGCGTGATGTACTCGGCCCACTTCTTGGCCTCGTCGGGGTGAGCCGCATAGGGGCTGATGGAGACACCCCACGAATCGGTCGGCGTCTGCGGCTTGCCTTCCTTCCAGTACGGCACCGGGGCGACACCATAGTGCAGGCCCTTGGTGGCGTTGAAGGCGGTGAACTGCCAGGGACCGCCGATGTAGAAGACATCCTGGCCGCTGGTGAAGGTCGAGGACATCTGGTCGTCGGTGATGCCGCGCGGCGCGATGTTGTCGGCAAAGAGCGAGGCGTAGAACTTGGCGCCCTTGAGCCAGCCCTCGTTGGTGACATCGGGGGTGAGGTTGTCGGGACCGGTGAGGCCGGTACCGCCGCCCGCGCCCTGGAAGATCGGCTGCAGCTGGTAGTAGCGGTCGATCTGCTCGGGAATGAAGCCCCACTTGGCCCCGGAGCCCTTCATCACCTTCTTGGCGATGTCGATGGTCTCCTCATAGGTCATGCGGTCCTTTTCCTCGGGCGAGGGATAGGGCACGCCGGCCTTATCGAAGAGATCCTTGTTGTAGTACATGAGCTGCGTCGAGGTCCAGAACGGCAGCGCGTAGAGGTCGCCCTTGTAGGTGAGGACGCCCTGCGCCTCCTCGTTGGCGACGGCCTTCACCTTGTCCCACTCGTCGTTGATCTTGGCGAGGTAGCCGCTATTGGCCATCGCCGGCACGCGCGGCGTATCGACGAGGAAGACGTCGATCGAGGAATCGTGGCCACCGATGCGGGCTTCGATCGTGGGGACCATGCTGTCGAACGGCACGGTCTCGAAGTTGATCTTGATGTTGGGATTTTCTTTTTCGAACTGCGCGATGGCCGTCGCGAAGGTCTCCGGCTTTTCGGCCGTCAGGAAGTTGACCGTCACCGGGTCGGCGAAGGCAAAGCCGGCTGCGCTCATCAGGAAGACCGCGGCCAGACCGGCGAGCCCCGCTCCCTTTCCAATTCGTTGCACGTGGATCCTCCCATGCAAAAGCGGGTCGTCTCTGCACCCGTGTGCATACGCTAGGGGTGAGGCGAAGCCGGTGTCAATAGCGTTGCTGCTCTCGTCTCGCCGGGGGACCGCCGCCGCGTCGTCGCACGCTCGATGAGGCGAGCGGGAACGACCACATGGTCAACCCCGCTGCGCCGCCCGGCGAGCTTGTCGAGCAGCAGTTCGATCGCGATGCGGGCCATCTCCGGCAGGTTCTGGTCGACCGAGGTGAGCTGGTAGAACGGCCACCGGGTCGGCTCGGAATTGTCGTATCCGACGATCGCGAGCTCTTCCGGCACCTTGAGGCCAAGTTCGGCCCGCGCCACCTCGAGCGCCGCGAGCGCCATCGTGTCGTTGGCACAGAAGATGGCGTCGGGGCGGGGATCGAGCGACAACAGCCGCCGCGCCGCCGCCGCGCCCGCCTCGCGCTCGTAGCGGCCCTCCGCTTCGGCATAGACGGCGATGCCGTGCCGGGCGAGTTCTTCCCTGAGGCCTCTGCCCCGGTCGCGGCTGCTCGAGGTGTCCGCGAGCCCGGCGAGGAAGGCCACGCGCCGATGGCCGGTCCGCGCCAGCAGCTCCGCTACCGCGGCGCCGCCTCCCTCGTTGTCGCCCGAAACCGAGCTGACCACGTCGTGGCTCAGGTAGCGATTGACCAGCACCACCGGCTTGCCCGAGCGCTGCAGCTCGATCGCGATCTGCGATCCGAGCGTCGCCGCCGGCAGGATCACCCCGTCCACCTGGTAGGAGAGAAGATTGGGGATGAGCCCGTCGATGTCGGGCGATTCGGCGATCAGCAGCAAAATGCCGTAGCCCTGCCGCTGCAGGAGTTTTCCGAGCGTCGACAGCATCTGTGCGTAGAAGGGGTTGTCGAGATCGGAGGCGACGATGCCGATCAGCTGGCTCGATTGCTTGGAGAGGCTGCGGGCGATGGCGTTGGGGCGGTAGTTGAGCATTTCCGCCGCCGCCAGCACCTTCTCGCGCGTTTCGGGGGACACGTACGCCCCGGGGGTGTAGGTGCGCGAGACGGCCGAGCGCGAGACACCCGCGAGGCGGGCCACATCGGCAGAGCGGACGGTACGTTTTTGCATCGGTTCCCGGGCTCGATCGGGCGCTTGACCCGCATCCCGCGTTGCCACTAGGTTGCACGCGCGTGCAGAACGCCCTGCCGATCAATATGCATTGGATCGGCGTTTCTCAAGAGGGGCGGCCACGGGATCGGCCCGGCCGCTTCCCGAAAAGCCGGAGTGGCAAAAGGAAAACCTGGCAGTGAGCACTGTCCAACTCGTCGGCCTGAGAAAGTCCTATGGTAATTCCGAGGTGCTGCACGGCATCGACCTGTCGATTGCCGAAGGCGAGTTCGTGGCGCTGGTCGGTCCCTCCGGATGCGGCAAATCGACCATGCTGCGCATGATCGCCGGGCTCGAGGAGATCACCGGCGGCGAGGTGCGGATCGATGGCCGCGCGGTCAACCGCGAGACCCCCAAGCAGCGCAACATCGCCATGGTGTTCCAGAACTATGCGCTCTACCCGCACATGTCGGTTCGGCAGAACATCGGGCTCAACCTCAAGATCGCCGGCCTCCAGAAGCCGGAGATCGAGAGCCGGGTGATGGATGCGGCGCGGCTCCTCGACATCGTCGACCTGCTCGACCGCCGGCCCGCGCAACTTTCCGGCGGCCAGCGCCAGCGTGTTGCCATGGGCCGCGCCATCGTGCGCAATCCGGCGGCGTTCCTGTTCGACGAGCCGCTCAGCAACCTCGACGCAAAACTCCGGGTTCAGATGCGCTCGGAGATCAAGGCGTTGCACGCCAAGGTCGCGACGACCTCCATCTACGTGACGCACGACCAGATCGAGGCGATGACCCTCGCCGACCGCGTCGTGGTGATGAACCAGGGGCGGATCGAGCAGGAGGGCACGCCGATCGACCTCTACGAGAGCCCGGCCAACCTCTTTGTCGCCGGCTTCATCGGCTCGCCCGCCATGAATTTTCTGCCGGCGCGCACCGGGGCGGGTGGGACCGAGGCCCGCCTCGGCGACGGAACGGTGGTACCGATCGCCTCGCGCGCTGGGCTGCCAGCGGACCGCGACGTCGTTCTCGGCATCCGCCCCGAGCACCTCGAAATCGTCGAGGCGGCGCCGATCATCACCGGCATCGTCGAATTCGTCGAACCGACCGGCGCCCAGACCCAGGTCTCGCTGAAGGTCGGCGCCACGAGCGTGACCGCGCTCGTCCAGGGCATTCGCCAGTTCAAGAGCGGCACGAGCCTCGGGCTTCGGGTCGCCCCCGAGCGCGTCCACGTCTTCGACGCCGAAAGCCAGCAGCGCATCTGACGCGGCGCCTCGCCGGGCGGCTAACGGCAGTGCCGCGCCACGTCTCACCTCTCCCTTGGGGGGAGAGGTCGCCGCCCAGCGGCGGGTGAGGGGGGCTTCGGGGGCGCGCCTCATGGCATCGTATTTCCCGGACCTCGCCCTTCGACAGGCTCAGGGTGAGGTCCTTGGCTGCAGAGCAGGCCGCGTGAGCCCACGGGCAGTGCCGCGCCACGTCTCACCTCTCCCTTCGGGGAGAGGTCGCCGCGTTGGCGGCGGGTGAGGAGGCCTTCGGGGGCGCGCCTCATGGCATCATGTTTCCCCGACCTCGCCCTTCGACCGGCTCAGGGTGAGGTCCTTGGGGCGGGGTCCGCCCCAGCCACCTCCCGGCCGCCGAGAACCTATGGCAACGACTGCGCGATGTGCTGTCCGTTCCGCAGCGCCAGCGCCATGATGGTCAGCACGGGATTGAAGCCGCCATTGGTCGGATGGAGCGATCCGTCCGACACGAAGAGGTTGTCGTGGCCCCAGACCCGGCCCCAGCTGTCGGTGACCGATTCCTTGGGGTCGGTGCCCATGCGGCAGGTGCCCGCCTGGTGTTGCCCGCCCGAGAGCCGCGCCACCGGCTCGCTGCCCCAGGTGCGCACGGCGCCCGCCGCGGTGATCCACTGCCGCGCCTTTTCCATCATGAACTTCGCCGTCCGCACCGTCTCGGGGTGTGTCGTTCCCGAAAGCCGCAGCACCGGCATGCCGAACCGGTCCTTCACGGCGGGATCGAGCTGCACCCGGGCATCGGGGCTCGGTATCTCCTGCACCGGCCCGCGGATGGCGCTGATGCGCCGATAATTCTTGCGCATGAAATCCTTGGCGCCGGCGCCCCAGCGCGGCACGTCGGCCGGGCGGAACTGCTTCCAGAAGATGATCGGCAGCAGGATAAAATCGTCCGACAGCATGCCACCGCCGACGATGCCGTCATTGCCGTGGTTGAAGGCAATGCTCGCCGTGGTGACCCCAGGCCCGCGTGGATCGTAAATATCCTCGGGGAAGAGCCCGAAGGCGGTCGGATAGTAGTGCCCCTGCAGATGCCGGCCGACCTGGTCGTGCGCGTTTCCGAGCCCTTCCGGGTGGAGCTTCGAGCGGGAAAGCAGCAGCAGCCGGGCCGTTTCCGTGGCCCCGGCGCTCAGCACCACGGCTTTGGCCCGCACGGAACGCCGGCGAGGCCCTTCGGGCAGTTCCTCGATGAAGGTGACGCCGGTGACCTTGCCCCGGTCATCGGTATCCACGCGTTCGACGACCGTCCGCGTCAGAAGCTCGCAGGCGCCGGTCGCGAGCGCCCGGGGGAGCATGGTGTTCTGCGAGCCGTTCTTGGCGTCGCTCGGGCAGGTGAACCCGACACAGGAGCCACACTGGATGCAGGCGGCGCGCCCGTTATAGGGGACCGTGTTGATGAGGAGCGGGGTGGTCAAGGTGGGGATGCCGAGCGCTTCGGCGCCCCGGTACATCGCCATCGCCATGGGCCCCTGCGGCACCGCGGGCATGGGATAGCCGCGCGCGCGTCGCCACGGCTCCATGTTCCGGCTGCCGTCGGCCGCAACCCCGATCTCCCACTCCGCCTTGTCGTACCAGGGGGCGAGCTCGTCGTAGCCGATCGGCCAGTCGGCAAGCGATGAGCCCGCCGGCACGCCGTAGCGCGATGCCATGCGAAAATCGTCGGGAAGGAAGCGCCAGGCCTGCGCGCCGTAGACGACGGTGCCGCCGCCGACGGCCGCCGCGTTGTTGCCGTAGCCCTGCTCGTGCGGCCGCACGAGGTGCGGCACCCCGCGGGCGTCCACGAAGACGCGCGGATTGCCCTGCACGTCCGGTCCGGCATTGTGGCCGTATTCGGCGAGGCGCTGGTTCCGCAGGTGGTCGCGGCGCCCGTCGCTCTCGTAATCCATGCGGTGGCCGCGCTCGATCAGCAGCACGCGCTTTCCGGCCTCTGCAATCATCGCGGCGACCGAACTGCCCGCCGCGCCCGCACCCACCACGACGCAGTCATAGTCGTTGTTCGCTGCCATCACCGCCCCCGCGTCGCGTCCGCCGCCTGTCCGTCTTTCCGCGCCGGATCGTCGGGCGGGTAGGGCCAGTCGCGATTCAATATGCCGGAGGTCTTGGCCGCCGCCGCGCCCTCCCGGCCACTGGGTCCGTCGGGGAGCCGGTGCTCGTAGCCGATCATCTGCCAGGACCGGGCACCGAGATTGCCGCCATTGGCGGGGTCGGCGTAAAAGCCCTCGGCCGTGAGCTCGGCCAGGGCCAGGAACCACGGCTGCTTTTCGATTTCGCCCAGGAGCGCGTCCTTTTCGCCATCGGGCAGGCCCGCGAACAACCGGCCGAAGCGCAGCCGCGCCGCAAGGTCGAGCGCATCTAGGCCGGCAAGGATATCCTCGAGGAACTCGACCGCCTCGCCGCTGAGCTGCGAGAGGACGTAGTGGTCGGTGCCGAGCTCGAGCGCGCCCGGATCCTGGTCGGCCGGGATGATGCGGTCGATGACGGCGCGCAGCCGAAAGCGCTGGTCGGGGGTGATTTCGTGCACTTCGAGGGTCCTGGATTGGGGGCGCGAGGATCGTGGCGGAGACGACAGCCGAGACGCCCGCGCGTTGTCAACAGGCTTCGCGAGGTGCTCCGAACGGCGCGGGGCCGGCCGGTCAGCGGCCGACCCCTCGCCCTGGGATTTCTCAGTCGAAGAAGCCGGCGTCTTCTTCCCTGAGGTATTTTTTCGCCCCTTCCGGGTCGATATCGAGGCCGAGGCCGGGGGCTTCGAGAAGGTCGATCATCGAATCCTTGACGATCTGTCCTTCGGGGAGCCCGATCACGATCTCTTCCCACCAGGGGTCCGAGGCGCTCGGATATTCGAAAGCGATGTAGTTGGCGGGCAACGTCGCGCAGACATTGATGAGCGCGCCGAGGCCGAGCAGGCCATTGGCGGTGCCGTGCGGCGCCATCATGATCGAGTGCATGTAGGCGTGCTCGGCGACCCATTTGAGCTCGGCGATGCCGCCGATATCGGCTGGGTCGGGGCCGACCACGCGCACCGCCTGCGTCTCGATCAGCTCCTTGAAATTGTGGCGCAGGTAAATCTGTTCGCCGGTGTGGATCGGCGTCGAGGTCGATTGCGTCAGCTCGCGATAGGCCTGCGGATTGACCCAGGGCACATAGTCGCCGGTGAGCATGTCCTCGAGCCACATGAGGTTGTACTTCTCGACCGCCCGGGCGAAGCGGATGGCGTCCGGGAGGAACCAGCCGGGGCCGCAATCGAGGGCGAGCGACACCTTGTCGCCCAGCACCTCCTTCATGGCCGCGACGCAGTCGAGCATGTGGTTGAACGCGTGCTCGGAAATCTGCCCCTGGTCCATTGCGCCGTGATAGCCGGCGACGTCCTGGGCGACGCCATAGTGGAAATCGTCCACCGTGCGCTTCATGTTCGAGTGGAAGGAGATGCCCTGCTTGACCATGAAGAAGTTTTCGGGCCGCTCCATCATCCATTTGACGTCGGCGGCATAATCCTCCGGTCGGTCGCCGGACCGCTTGCGGCGGATCGAGCCGTTATAGACCCGCACCTTGTCGCGCACCTTGCCGCCGAGGAGCTTGTAGACCGGCACGCCCGCGGCCTTGCCGGCGATGTCCCAGAGCGCATGCTCGATTGCCGAGACGGCCGCCCCATAGGGCTTGAATGAGCCGCGCTGGCGGATCTTCAGCATGCAGCGCTCGACGTCGGTCGGATCTTCGCCGATCAGCGCGTCGCGGAAATGCAGCACCCACGGCTTGAGGTAGGTTTTTGTGAACTCGACTTCGCCGAGGCCGTAGAGGCCCTCGTCGGTGACGATGCGAACGATCGGGTGCCGGCCGATGACGGCGCAGCGGAGGTCGGTAATTTTCATCTTGCGGTGTTGCCTGAGAAAAGGACGGTTCTGCGGGGAGGGAAGGGCCGGCGCCTGTTCAGTGAACCCCGGCGCCGGTCCTTGACGAAACGATCAGCTCCAGGTGCGGTCCCAGGACCACTCGTCATCCCACCGATCGGTGGGCTGCCAGATGCCGGTGACCCCGGGCTGGAGATGCTGCAGCAGCAGTTCGTCGTTGAGGTCGTCGATGCCGAGGCCCGGCTTGTCCGGCACGGTGATGAAGCCGTCCTTCACGAGCGGCTTGGGAAGCCCGACGGCGATGTCGTCCCACCACGGCACGTCGACCGAATGGTACTCGAGGGCCATGAAATTCTCGGTCGCGACAGCCACGTGCGCCGCCGCCATCGCGGCGATCGGGCTTTCGGCCATGTGGATGGCCATGGCGACGCCGTGATCCTGCGCCGCATCGCCGATTTTTTTCGTCTCGAGAATGCCGCCCGTCGTGAGGAGGTCGGGGTGGATGACCGAGATGCCCGAGTTGAGCAGCGGCTCGAACCCTTCCTTGAGGTAGATGTCCTCCCCGGTGCAGATCGGGACCGTGGTCGCTTCCTGCAGCTGGCGGTACTGCTCGGTGTACTGCCAGGGGATCACGTCCTCGAGCCATGCCGGCACGTACTTCTCGATCCGCTTGGCGAGGCGGATGCCGTTCTGCAGCGAAATGTGCCCCACATGGTCGATGGCGAGCGGGATTTCATAGCCGATCACCTCGCGCACCTCGGCGATGTACTGCTCGAGGAGATCGAGGCCCTTGTCGGAGAAGTGGAGCCCCGTGAACGGATGCCGCACGTTCTGGACGTCGTAGATGGCGTTGCGCGCCCGGCGTTCCTCCATCGTCCGGGCGTGGCCGCGCCCGCCATGCACGCGGTAGGCCTCGAGCGTTCCAGCGGGGGCCACCACCGCACCGGGCACGTCGGCGATCTGCATCAGCCCGAGGTCCATCTTGAGGAAGGTGAAGCCGAGATTCATGCGCTCCCGCAGCCGCTTGCCGGTCTCGGTGCCGCTCGGCACGCTGGCATCCGTATCGCAGTAGATGCGCACCTTGTCGCGGAACTTGCCGCCCAGCATCTGGTAGACCGGGACGCCGTAGGCCTTGCCGGCGAGGTCCCAGAGCGCGATCTCGACCGCGGACACACCGCCGCCCTGCCGGCCATGGCCACCGAACTGCTTGATGCGCCGGAACAGCCGGTCGATGTCGCAGGGATTTTCCCCGAGCAGCCGGCTTTTCAGCATCAGCGCGTAGGTGGCGCTCGCCCCGTCGCGAACCTCGCCGAGTCCGACGATCCCCTGGTTGGTGTAGATTTTCAGCAGCGCGGACGTGAACGGGGCGCCCACGATTTCGGCAACGCGCATGTCGGTGATGCGAAGCTCGGACGGTTTCGAGTGCGTCGTCACTCGGTTGAGGGCGTCCTCGGGGCCCGTAGTCGGCATAAAGTCATCTCCTCCTGCTTGCGAGACCGGCGATCCGGCTCGTCTTCCCGGCTGGGCCGGGGGAACTCGGCCTGGCCATCGCTGGCCAGTGGTGGTGTTGGTGAGGTGGGCCGTGGGTCGGTGCCCCGGGCGGGGTCGCACGGCAAATGGGATATCCTCTTGCTTCCTCCGGCGGGCGGTCTAGCCCGTCCGCGGTATGCGCAGATCGGCGCGGGCCGCGCCCATCTGTTCGATGATGTGCCGCCCCGATCCTTCGACGTGCCGGGCGACGGTCGCCGCAGCCCTGTCCTCGTCATGGGACTTGATCGCGTCGAGCAGCTCGCGGTGCTCGCGCAGCACGGCCGCCCGGCGGTTGAGGGATGTCGGGTGCCGCTTGCTGATGGCGCCGAGGATCTCGCGGTGTCGCCACCATAGGTCGACGGCGTGCCGATTGTAATGGCGAAGGTACATTGCATAGTGGAATTGCGTGTCGAGGTCGCCGTGGCGCGCGGGGTCGGCGTAGTTGAGGCTGACCATCTCATCATGGAGCGACTCGACGAGCGCGATGTCCTCGCTCGTCGCCACGCGCACGAACCACCGGGTGAGCACCGGTTCGACCAGCACCTCGATCTCGTAGATGTCGCGGACGAAGTCGCTGTCGATCGGGCGCACGCGCGCGCCGCGATTGGGGGTCATGACCACGAACCCTTCGCCGCGCAGCTGCTGCAGCGCTTCGCGCACCGGGTTGGTGGAGGTGCCGTGGCGGGCCGCGAGTTCGGCCACCTTGAGACGCCCGTTTGCCGGCAGCCGGCCCGAAATGATGTCCTCCCGGATGAGCTCATAGACCGATGGCGCCCGATCGATCGGGACGGTGGCCGGCACATCCTCGGTCAAGAGCTCGCTCATGAGCGGTACTTCTATGCCGCTCTTCCCCGCTTCGCCAAGTGCTGGCAGGTGACTCGTACGTCAATCCGTGAATTTCGTGTACGATTTAGGCGAGAGTTGACACGCAATCTCGAGTCTGGAACACACTATGGCATCGGGGCGCCGCGGGTCGCCCCCTGAGGAGCACAGAAGCCGCCGCGCGAGGTGGCCGGCTCCGTCGGAGATGGCAGCCATCGGGCTGCCGATCGGAACGCTGACGGCGCATTGACCCGATGCGCGCATCTTGGCCATGGGAGGATTGGAATGAACGAGTCGCAACGGGGCGGCAGTTCGCCGTTTGAATTGAACCGCCGGAAATTTCTCGGCACGGCGAGCGCGGCGGCCATAGCCGTCTGGCTCGGGGAGACCCTCGACGCGATGGCCGACACCAAGACCGGCGTCGACGCATCGACCTGGACGCCCGACTACATCACCTCCATTGCCGGAACGCTCGACATCGACACCGCCGCCGAGTGCGCCAAGGTCGTGCCGCTCGATTACAAGGGACGCCTGACCTATTGGTGGAACGGCACCAACCAGTCCTCCCCCGACATCGACAAGAAGTTCGAGGCCGAGTTCTTCGAGGCGTTCCAGAAGACTTACCCCAACATCCAGCTCGAAAAGCAGAACCTCGACTACAATCAGATCTTCGACAAGTTCCGCACCGCCACGCTCGGCAACGCCGCCCCGATGGTGATCCGGCTGCCCATACTGGGTGGCGTCGAATTTGCGGCCAAGGGCAATTTCCGGGAATTCGGGCCGACCGATGTCGGCTACCCGCTCGAGGAATACTGGCCGGGCGCCATGAAGTCGGTGACCTGGAAGGGCAAGACCTACGGCGTGCCCACCAACAACGAGACCATGGCCTTCATCTGGAACTCGGCGATCTTCAAGGCCGCCGGCCTCGATCCCGAGAAGGCGCCCGATACCTGGGACGACGTCGTCGCCTATTCGAAGCAGATCAAGGACAAGACCGGCAAGAACGGTTTTGGGCTCGTCGCCCGCGTCAATGCGGGTAACACGCCGTTCCGGTTCATGCCGCAGGCCTGGGCCAATGGCGGGGGCGCCTTCGACGAGGCCGAGGACAAGCCGACCTACGAGACGGTCTACATCAACAACGACGGCACCAAGCTCGCCCTGCAGCAGTGCTACGACATGTACGTGCGGGACAAGTCGGTGCCGGCATCCGCCCTGACCAACACGCAGACCGAGAACGAGGATCCGTTCCTCGCCGGGAACCTGGCGATGATGATCAGCCACCCGACCGAGTATGCCTATATGCTCGACCACGCCAAGAAGGCGACGGGTGCGGACAAGGCCGTCGCCGACGCGGTGGTCAACGACATGCGCTACGGCCTCATGCCCAAGGGCAAGGTGCGGCGGGCCGTGGTGTTCGGCGGCTCGAACGTCCACGTCCTCAACGACCAGTTCGTCGATGGCGGCAAGGTCGACCTGATGGCGGCGAAGGCCTTCATCGCCTTCCTCACCGGCCCCGAGTGGTCGACCAAGCTCGCCTGGGACTCCTCGAATCCGTCGAACTTCCGCGGCTTCAAGTCGAAGTGGATGAAGCAGCGGCTCGGCGAGATCAAGTTCCTCAACGTCACGACCTCGATGCTGCCCTACGGCATTCCGTTCCCGGTCATCCCCGAGTCGACGCAGGTGATGAACATCATCGTGCCGAACATGCTGCAGAACGTGCTGACCGGCAAAATGTCGGTCGCCGACGCGGCAGACGATGCCGCCAAGCAGATCAACGACCTGATGAGCGGCGTCTAGCGCGGTTGCGCGCAACCGGGGCGCCGGACAGGCGCTCCGGAAGCCGGCAGATGCAAGGAGTTCGAGCTGTGGCCTTAGCGACCTCCGGCGCCACCGGTGCCGCGCCCGCCGCCGCAAGACGGCGCGGCCTCCTCAGCCGCATCGCCGAGCACTGGACAGATTACCTTTACATCGCGCCGGCCCTCGGCGTGATGCTCTTGGTGATCGCCTACCCGGTCTACTACACGATCTATCTGAGCTTCTTCAAAACTTCGGCCAGCCTGGCGACGGCCGACCAGAGCTTCATCGGTTTCGACAACTACCGCGCGGTCCTCAACGCCCAGAGCTTTCGCGACGTGACCGTCAATACCATCGTCTGGACGGTGTTTTCGACCGCGATCGCCTTCGTGCTCGGGCTCGGGGCGGCCCTCTCGCTCAACCGCGAGTTCCTGGGACGCGGCCTGATCCGCGGCCTGCTGCTGATCCCCTACGTCATCAGCGCCGTCGCCGCCTCCTATGTCTGGCGCTGGATCTACCACTCGGACTACGGCGTGATCGGCGCGCTGGCGGTGCAGCTGCACCTCACCGATCACCCGATCAACTTCCTCGACAACACCCACACCGTGCTCGCGGCGCTGATCGTGGTGAACATCTGGAAGGAATTCCCCTTCGCCATGATCATGCTGCTCGCGGGGCTCCAGACCGTGCCGGATCAGCTGCACCGCGCCGCCATGGTCGACGGGGCAGGGCCGTGGGATCGCTTCTGGCACGTGACGATGCCGCACCTCAGCGGCGTGACCCTCATCACGGTACTGCTGATGATCGTCTCCAACCTCAACGCCTTCACCATCCCCTGGATCATGACCGGCGGCGGCCCGGCCGGGGCATCGGATATCTGGATCACCCAGGTCTACCAGATCGCCTTCGGCCGCATCCGCTTCGGCACCGCCTCGGCCTACTCGGTGATCCTCTTCATCATCATGATGGTGCTCGGCTACTTCTACGTGCGCGCCCTGGGCGGCAGCACTTCTGCGAAGGAAGAAGAATGAGCGCGGTTGCTGCCGAAACCGTTCGTTCGAAGCGGGTCGATGGCTGGCGCTGGGCCGGCCGCGTGTTCATCGTTCTCCTTACCGTGTTCTCCGTGCTGCCGATGCTCTGGATGGTGCTCACCTCCATCAAGACGCAGTTCGCGGCGCTGCAATACCCGCCCGAATGGTGGCCGAAGAACCCGACGCTCGACCAGTACACGACGCTGCTGAACCCGGCGAGC
>DASZTU010000421.1:0-2651 GCA_035547975.1 Devosiaceae bacterium
CCGATGCCTCGGGTAGCCAGCACCTCGCCCCCGATCAGCAATCGGGCGCTCAACCGGGCAACGCTCGCGCGGCAGGGGCTGCTCGAGCGGCAGGCGGCGGGCCCGGTGGAGATGCTGCGGCACCTCATCGGCCTTCAGGGGCAGGTGCCCAATGCGCCCTATGTCGCCCTCTGGTCGCGCCTCGCCCGATTTCGCCCCGCCGATCTCGAAGCGCTGCTGGTCGAGCGTGAAGCGGTGCGCGCCACCTTGATGCGGGCGACGGTGCATGTGGCGCTCGCCGAGGATTTTTTCGCCATCCGCCCACTGATCCAGCCGATCGTCGCACGCGTGCTGCGCAGCAATCACTTGAAGCCCCTCAAGGGCGCGGATCCCGAGGAGGTCGCCGCCGCCGGCCGGCAGGAGCTCGACGCGGAGGCGCTCGTTCCCGCGGAACTCGGACGGCGGCTCCAGGCGCGCTGGCCCGATATCGGCGCCATCGACCTTTCGATGCCGGTGCGGCTGCTCGAGCCCCTCGTGCACGTGCCGCCGGCTGGACTCTTCGGCCGGGCGGGCGCTCCCGCCCTGACCACGGCCCGCCGCTGGCTCGGAGAGAAAGACGTTGCCCCGATCGACCCCGAGGCGCTGGCGCTCCGCTACCTTAAGGCATTCGGGCCGGCGAGCGGCGCCGACTTCAACGCCTGGTCGGGGCTTGGCGGCGGGGCGGCGCTGTTCGAGCGGTTGCGACCCCGGCTCGTGACGTTTGCCACCGAGGACGGCCGCGAGGTCTTCGACCTCCCCGAGGCGCCGCGCCCGGACGAGGCGACGCCGGCCCCCGTCCGCCTGCTGCCCGACTACGACAACGTGATCCTCGGCTATGCCGAGCGGGGACGGATTCTTTCGCCCGAGGCGTGGAAGGGCCTCTGGCGCAGCAACGGGCTGCGGCCGGCTTTCCTCATCGACGGGGTGGTGCGCGGCAACTGGAAGCTGACGCTCGGCAAGGGAACGGCGCGGGCCGACCTCTTCTGGTTCGATTCGCTCAGCCGGCGCGAGGCGGCGGCGCTCCGGCACGAGGCCGAACGGCTGCTGGCCGATCTCGCGCCCGGCCGGGACGCGGCGGTCACGCTCGGGGCTTTCGCGGAATAGAAAAGGCCCCGCCCGAGGGGATGGACGGGGCCTTCGGGTCATCCGCCGAAGCGAATGACCAAGGACGCGGCCGAAGAGGAGAAGCCGCATGGACGAGACTATCTCCCTTGCCGCGGGGGCCGACAAATGTCGGTTCTTCAACCCTGCCATGCGGTCATTGCAGGGACGGCGGGCGGCGGGAGGGCGAACGAAAAAAAGGCTCCACTCACGAAGAGTGGAGCCTGAAGACCGGACCGAAGTCCAAATCCAGAGTAATGGCAGATGGACGAGGGAGGAGGATACGCCATCTGCCGGATGGGCAATCGCCGAGGGAGGAGGATTCGGCGGCTACCCGGTGTCGACAGATCAGGGACCGAGGGAGGAGGAACGGTCCGGATCAACATCGACAGGCTGAATATGGAGATGTGCACGTAACTCAGCAAGAGAGATGCCTACATGCCAGCTATGCGCGGTGTGCAGGGAAAGGGCAGTGCTGCTGACCGAAAAAATAAGGCCCCGCTCGGGGGAGGGCGGGGCCAGGTCTGCGGGATACTTTGGCTCCCGCAGGGAGGGAACATGATCACGGGCGCAAGGGAGGAGGGACGCCCATAACCATGCCAGCTAGATGGGCGGCAGGCCCCACACCGGCAACCGCGCCGACGGCAAGGCAGATATGCGATCATCGCATGGCTAGTAAGTGATTGGGGCTAATGGAGTTTTTTGCTTAGTGGGGATCAGTTCCTTGAAGCGGAACGAGGATTCGACCGGAGCGGTGGGCTAAGCCTGCCCGCGCGTGAACGCTCAGCGCCGGCCGTCTCCCCCCTTGCGGGGAGGGGTCAGGGGTGGGGGTGGCCAGATGCTCCCCGGCGCGGGGTGGGAGGAGTAGCGCTTCAGGCGGAGGCAATTCCGGGCGAATGGTGGTGCCGGAGCGGCGGGCTTTCGTGGCAAGATGGATTCCCGCTTGCGCGGGAAGGACGCCGAGTGCGTGGCCGAGACTCGTGCCACAACCACCGTCATCCCCGGGCTTGACCCGGGGATCCAGCCGGCCTCACGGCCTGCACGCGTGGCGCGGTGTGCTGGATGGCCGGGTCAAGCCCGGCCATGACGGGGGGCTCGGCAGGCTCTCATGGTGAGCTTTGTCGAACCATGAGGACTTGCCGCGGCCGGACCTCGCCCTTCGTCAAGCTCAGGGTGAGGTCCTGGTGGGTGTGTGCGCCTGAGGTGAGGTTCGTCCGGGGCGCGGCGTTCCCACCCCCCTCATGGTGAGGTGCGAGCGCAGCGAGCCTCGAACCATGAGCCCCAAACCGCAGCGCCGGCCCTCTCCCTCCCCCCTTGTGGGGAGGGTGGCGGCAGCCGGGTGGGGTCAGCCACCAGCGCAGCGCTTGCATCCACCCCCACCCCTGACCCCTCCCCGCAAGGGGGGAGACGGCCGGCGCGGAGCGTGCACGCGCGGGCAGGCTTGGCCCACCGCCGCCCGCTCGAATCCTCGTTCCGCTTCAGGGAACTGATCCCACGAAGCAAAAAACTCCATTAACCCCAGTCCCTTACCA
>DASZTU010000422.1:0-3593 GCA_035547975.1 Devosiaceae bacterium
ATGGGCGCCTTCACCCGGCGCGACGATTTCTCCGATACCCTCGCCTGGGTCTACGACATGTTCCCGCCCGTCAAGGAGAAGCGCCACCAGAAGGCCGGCGAGCTCTCGGGCGGCCAGCGCCAGATGGTGGCGATGGGCCGCGCGCTGATGAGCAAGCCGAAACTCCTCCTCCTCGACGAGCCTTCGGCCGGTCTTTCGCCGCGCTACGTGTTCGAAATCTTCGAGACGGTGGTCAAGATCAACGCGACGGGCGTCGGCATCCTCATGGTCGAGCAGAACGCGCGCCAGGCGCTGGCCTTTGCGAGCAAGGGCTTCGTGCTCGCCAACGGGCAGAATCGCTTCACCGGTACCGGCGCCGAGCTCATCGCCGACCCCGAAGTCGCCAAGAGCTTTCTGGGGGGCTGATGAAGAGGCAAGTCGCCCGCATCGCGAAGGAGAAGGTAGGCCCGTGGATCAGCTGATCTTCTTCATCAACAAGGTGCTGATCTCTGGCACCGTGCTCGGCTCGATCTATGCCCTCGGCGCGATCGGCGTGACGCTGATCTTCGGCATCCTGCGCTTCGCCCACTTCGCCCATGGCGACATGATGACGATGGGCGGCTTCATCGCCTTCGTGCTGGCGGGGCTGTTTGCCGCAACGGGCATCGTGTTCCCCGTGCCCACGGGTTTCGTGGTCCTGCCGCTCGCCATGATCCTCACCGCCGTGATCGCGCTCGGCATCGACCGCGGGTTCTATGCCCCGCTGCGCCGGCAGGGCGCGCGCCCGGTGATCCTGCTCATCGCCTCGATCGGGGTGACGCTGATGATCCAGGGCGTGCTTCGCCTCTTCTTCGGCGTCAGCACCCGCAGCTTTTTCGAGCACGAAAGCAAGCGCATCATCCGCATTCCGACCGACCTGATCGGCGGTGGGCGCGACATCACCCTGACCCAGCCGCAACTGCTGATGATCGTGCTGACGATCGTGCTGTGCTACGCGCTCCACCTCTTCCTGTCGCGCTCCCGGCTCGGCAAGGCGATGCGCGCCATGGCCGACAACGCCGACCTGGCCCAGGTTTCGGGCATCAACACCGCGCTCGTCGTCCGCGTCACCTGGATCATCGCCGGGGCGCTCGCCTGCTGCGGCGGCACCATGCTCGCCCTCGACGTGAGCCTGACGCCCGATCTCGCCTTCAACATCGAGCTCTCGATCTTCGCCGCCGCCATCGTCGGCGGCCTCGGCCAGGCCTATGGCGCGATCGCGGGTGGCTTCCTCATCGGCTTTGCCGAAACGCTCGCCGTGTTCGACTGGTCGGTGCTGCTGCGCCCGCTGCAGCCCTGGCTCCCCTTCGAGGTGACGAGTGGCCTTTCCCTGGTCCCGACCGAGTACAAGCTCACCGTCTCCTTCGTCATCCTGGTGATCGTGCTCCTCGCGCGCCCGACCGGCATCTTCAAGGGAGCCTCGACATGAACGCCGGCGTTTCCCGCGCCCTGCTGCTCTATGCCGGCGTCGTGGTGCTCATCCTCGCCATCGCCGTCATCGACGGCACGCCCTACGCCACCCGCATGCTGGTCGAAGCCTGCGCCTATGCGCTGATCGTCCTCGGGCTCAACATCCAGTGGGGCTATGGGGGGCTCTTCAATTTCGGCATCATGGGGCTGCTGATGGTGGGGGGCGCCGCGGTGACCTTCATCAGCTACCCCGTCAACGGCGCCTTCTGGGGCTCGGATGGCCCGATGCTGCTCGGTCGCGCCGTCCTTGCCGCGCTCGTCGCCGCCGCCATCATCATCGCCGCCCGGCAGGTGCATCGGATCGGCATCCGGGGCGGCTGGCGGTCGCTGCTGGTCGCGCTCGCCTGGTTCGTCGGCTACATCATCCTCCGCTCGCAGATGGACCCGGCGACCGCCTATATCCTCCAGCACGGCGGCTGGGTGGGCGGGCTCGGGCTGCCGGCGGTGGTCGGCTGGGCATTTGGGGGCGTGATGGCGGGCGCCATCGCCTATGTCGTCGGCCGCATTTGCCTCGGCCTGCGCAGCGACTATCTCGCCATCGCGACCATCGGCATCTCCGAAATCCTGCGCCAGCTCATCAAGAACAGCCAGTGGCTGACGCGCGGCACCCTCACGGTGTCCCCGATCCCCTGGCCGGTGCCCCTGCCGCAGGATTATCAGGCGCAGGGCGCCGATACGGTGACGGCGCTGGTCGCGGCCCGCGGTGGCTTCCTGGTGCTCGGCGTGATCCTCGTCGCGGTGGTGATGTTCCTGCTCATCCGCGCCTATGGCGGCCCCTGGGGCCGCATGATGCGCGCCATCCGCGACAACTACATCGCGGCCGGTTCCATGGGTAAGGACGTGACCGCGCGCCAGCTCGAGATTTTCGTCCTCGGCTCGGTGCTGATGGGCATCGGCGGCGCCATGCTGGTCACCTTCACGCAGATTTTCGATCCCAACTCCTACCAGACGATCAACCACACCTTCTTCATCTGGGTGATGATCATCGTCGGCGGGGCCGGCAACAACTGGGGCGCCCTGTTCGGCGCGATCTTCATCTACGTCGTCTGGCTGCTGAGCGAGCCGCTGGCGCAGGCCCTGTTCGGCGGGCTCAGCCATTTGTCGGCCCAGATCGGCTGGGGCGCCATTCCCGATATCGAGAGCCGGTCGTTGCAGATGCGCGTCTTCGTCCTGGGGCTCGTGATCTCGATCGCGCTGCGCTACGCGCCGCGCGGGCTCATCCCCGAGCGCGCCCAGCACGGCCGGTAGGGAAGCGCCGCCTCACCCGGACGGAACGGAAAGGCCCCGCCCGGAGGCGGGGCCTTGTGAGGTGTGCCGCGAGCCTAGCTCAGAGCCGGCAGAACACGCGGATCGGGTTGCCGGCGCCGTCGAGCGCCGCCGTGTAGCGGTCGTCCGCGGCGCTATAGGTCTTGTAGGTCGAGTAGCAGGCGTCGACGTGGTCGGCCCAGCTCTCGTCATAGTAGTCGTAGGCATAGGACCGGTCATTCGCGGCGGCCGCGGCGATGGTGGCGCCGAGGACGAGGCCGGCGAGGCCGCCGGAATAGACGTATTTCGGGTAGAACGCCTGCGAAGGGGCGGTCGCCGCGGCGGTCGCGACGAGGGCGAGGGTGACGGCGGCGGCAACGGCAGCGAGCTTGTTCATTTTGGGTGTCCTGGGGTTGGGTTGAACGTGACCCCAGCCGTAGTGCCCCCGGCCTGAACCCCCCGTGAATGCGGCGTTTTTGGCCGTTCACCTCCGGCTGGATGGTGCCGCGCGGCGCTCCTCCCCCGTTCACGGGGGAGGGGGACCAGGCGAAGCCCGGTGGAGGGGGCGTGGGTGTGGCGCTGCTGGAGAGCGGCCGGACCTCGCCCTTCGACAGGCTCAGGGTGAGGGCATACTGAAGTGCGAGCCTCCTGGGCGGCCCTCCCGGGGCGGGGTCCTCCTGACGTGAGGTCCTTCCCCAACACCCTCATGGTGAGGTGCGAGCGCAGCGAGCCTCGAACCATGAGCCCCAAACCCGGCGCCGGCCCTCGCCCTCCCCCTTGCGGGGAGGGGTCAGGGGTGGGGGTGGCCAGATGCGCCGCCACCCGCCGAGTGTTACGGATGGCCGGTTTCGTGGCCAAGA
>DASZTU010000423.1:0-7914 GCA_035547975.1 Devosiaceae bacterium
CCCCTCATTCCTCCACCCCCCTCATGGTGAGCCTGTCGAACCATGAGGGCGTGTGGAACCACGAGCCCCCCGGCCTCACTTGGCCGGGCACGTCCAGCTGTAGAGCTTGAAGTCGTAGGAGAACGACTGCATGGGGATGTACTTGAAGCCGGAAAGGCACTTGTCCATCGCGTGCTGGATCACCTGCGTCTCGAGGAAGGCGTCCGGCTGCAGGTCGACGAGCTTGGCCTGGAGGTCCTTGTAGATCGCGACCTGCTGGTCGTGGTCGCCGGTCGCGCGGGCCTTCTCGATGAGCGCGTCGATGTCGGGGTTCTGGAGCCATTCGAGCGACGCCCAGGTGCCGGCCGCCTTGCTGTCGTACTGGGTGAAGAACATCGAATCCGGGCTCGGATAGGTCGCCTCGAAGAAGATCTCCGACATGTTGGGCGAGGTCTCGAGCTTGGTCGCGAGGTCGGTGACGCGGTTCCAGGGATCAGGCTGCGCCGTGACCTTGAAGCCGAGCTGCTCGAGGTTCGACTGCATGAGGAGCGCAATGTCCTCCTCGAACTTGGTGCCCGAAACGTATTGAATCGAAATCGGAATGTCGGTCTTGCCGGCATAGGCGCTCTTGTCCATCTCGGCCTTGGCGCAGTCCATGTCGAACTTCGGCGGCGGCAGGTCCTTGTTGACGTAGTCCGCAAAGATGTCGGGCAGCGGCCCGTTGAGCGGCCCGCCCGGGTTGATCTGCTGCTGGATGGTCTCGTAGTCGGTCGCGCAGGCGATCGCCTTGCGCACATGCACGTCGTCGGTCGGCGCCTTCTTGGTGTTGAGCTTGAGGTAGAAGGCGCTCGCCGTATTGGCCTTCACCACGTTGAAGCGCGGGTCCTGCCGGAGCGAATCGTAGGTCTCGGGGGACTGGAACTGGCTCGACATGGTGAGCTCGCCCGAAGCCGCGAGCGATTTGACCGTCGCCTCGTCATTGGTGATGATCCAGTGGACGCTGTCGATCGGGTGCTCGTTCCAGCCGCCATAGTATTTCGGGTCGCGCGTGATCGTCATCTGCGCCCCGCGATCCCAGCTCTTGAGGAGGTACCCGCCGGCGCCCGCCGTGTGGGTGGAGAGGTAGGTCTGGCCGTCGTCGGAGCCCTTGTTGGCCTCGACCAGCTTGGAGTTGAGGATGAAGACCGAAGGCACCGTCGCAAGGAACGGGGCGAAGGTTTTCGAGAGGATGAATTTTACCGTGTGGTCATCGACCGCGGTGATCGAGCCGGGCTTGAGCACGTCGGCAAAAAGGTTCGCCGGCCCCTGGTTGATCTTGAGCAGCCGCTCGAAGGTATAGACCACGTCGGCGGCGGTCACGGGCGAGCCGTCCGAGAAGTGCGCGTCGGGGCGGAGGTGATAGGTCACCTCCTTGGCGTCCGCCGAGACGTCCCAGCTCGAGGCGAGCTTGGGAATGAGGTTCCCCTTCTCGTCGACGCTGACCAGCGCGTCATAGAGGTTCACGGCGGCCATGTAGTCGGTGTAGTCGGAGATCTTCGCCGGATCGATGGTCGAAAAGATCTGCACCGTGTTCATGGTCACGAGCGTTTCGGCGAGTGCCGGTCCGACCCCCGCGCCCATCGCCAGCAACCCCGCCAGGGCGGTGGATTTCAGAATTCTGCCTGCCGTCATTCTGCCTTCCCCTGTTTGAATGCCGTCTGCCGGCGGGTGGTGCGTTGCCGCCCGCCGCTATTGAATTCCCTTCGCCGCGAGATACCGGTCGAGACGGGCGAGCCCGTCGGCGATCTTTTCCGGGCGCGCCGCGAAGCACCACCTGAGCCACCCTTGCCCTTCGGGGCCGAAGGCGCTGCCGGGGGCGAGCCCGAGGCCGGTCGTCGCCAGGAGCTCGTGCGCGAGCGCCATGTCGTCGGCAATGCCGTGGATGCGCAGGAACGCGTACATCGCCCCGTCCGCCGCCGGCACCTCGATGCCGGGATGGCGGGAGAGGCCTTCGACCAGCATCTGCCGCGACGCCCTGAGGCCGGTGACGAGGTCGGCGACGGCCGCCTCACCGCGATTGCCCTCGATGGCGGCGAGCGCCCCGAGCTGGGTGAATTTCGGCACGCAGGAGGTGTTGTATTCGATGACCTTGCCGAGCTCTTCGATGAAGGGCTCGGGCGCGACCATCCAGCCGATCCGCCAGCCGGTCATGCTCCAGGCCTTGGAGAAGGTGTTGACCGAGACCAGCCGGTCCTCGGGATCGGCTATGGGCAGCAGGGAGGGCGCGCTGCGGGCGCCCGTATAGATCAGCCGCTCATAGGCATCGTCGGTGATGACCCAGATGCCGTACCGGCGGCAGAGCGCGAAAACCTCTTCCAGGGCGTCCTGGGCAATGGTCCAGCCGGTCGGGTTGTTCGGCGAGTTGAGGACCAGCACCCGCGTCTGCGGCGTCAGCGCATCGCGCAGCCGGTCAAGATCGAGCGTCCAGCGGCCGCCCTCAACCTCGAGCGGCACGCGCACCACCTCGCCGCCGAGGATTTGCGGCTGCTCGGTGAGGTTCGGCCAGATCGGCGTGACGATGACGACCCGGTCGCCGGGCGAAACGAGCATCTGCTGCGCCAGCATCAGCCCCGAGACGCCCGAGGCGACGACGGCGATCCGGCCGGGCGCGACCGGCGTGCCATGAAGGCGCCCGATATAGGCCCCGATCGCCACCCGCAGCTCCGGCAGGCCGAGATTCTGCGTGTAATAGGTTTCCCCCGCGGCGATCGCCATGGCGCCCGCCTCGCGGATGAAGCCCGGGGTCGGCACATCGCTCTCGCCGAACCAGAACGCCGCGACGTCCGAGCGCCCCATCGCGGCATTGGCGATGTCGCGGATGCGCGAGGCGCCGAGATTGAGGATCGCCGGGCGGGGCAGGGGCGGGAAGGCCGCGGCTTCGGTGGCCAGGTTGGGTTTGAGCGCTGCCGCGGGGCCGTTCATCAGTGCGCTTGCCTCAACTTTAGCCACACTAAAACCGTGCCCACGATATAGCCGTGACGCAGGCAGTCAAGCCTTTCGCTGGATGGGGCTTCGGCTTGGGCCAGGCCTCCCGGAGGGTGCCGGCCATGCGTTGCTCCGGCCCGGGCAAAAGTGCGACAAGACGCGGGGCCGGGAGGAGCCCTGCACATGCTGTTCGACAATCTCGCCGACATCGCCGCCCGGGCGCCCGCGACGAGTGGTCTCAGGGTCGAGAGCCGGCTCGAGAGCTACGCCGCCTTGGTCGAGCGGATCGCGCACCTCGCCTCGGGCTTCATGGCCCGCGGCATCGGCGAAGGCACGCCGGTTGCGATCCTCTTGCCCAACGGCCCCGAGCTTTTCACCGTCGCCCATGCGCTGTTCGCGGTGGGCGCGATCGCCGTGCCGCTCAACATCGCGGCGCCCCCGGCGGAACTGCTGATGACGGCGCGCAAAGCCGGCGTTGGCGCGCTTGTCGCCCGCGCCGACCTCGTCCCGATCGCGCATCGGCTCGCCGAGGGGCTGGGGCGGCTCACCATGCCGCTCTTCGTCTCGGGCGGGGAGGGCGAGGAGAGCCTTGCCGCGCTCGCCCGCCACCCGATCGGCCGGCTGCCGCGCCTTTCGGCGGAGACCCGCGCCCTCTACCTCTTTTCATCGGGCTCGACCGGCCTTCCCAAGGTCGTGCCCCACACCCACGGCGAAATGCTCGCCAACGCCCGCGCGACCGTCGCCGCTTTGTCGTTCCGTCCCGACGACGTCGTCTTCAACAACCTTCCCGGCCACCACGCCATGGGGTTCTACAATTCGGTGTTCGAGGTGCCGGAAGCGCTCGGGACGACCCTCTATTTCAGCGACCCGGCGCCGCTCCTCCTGGCGCGCAAGCGCCTGCTCGGCGCGCTCGCCGCGGAGCGCGTGACGGTCCTTCCGGGCGTCCCCTTCATGTTCGATATTTTGGCCGGCGCCACCGACGAGGCCGACCTCTCGGCCGTTCGCCTCACCTATTCGGCCGGCGTCGCGCTCAAGCGGCAGATTTACGAGAAATTCCGCGATCGCTTCGGCCTTCTGATCCGCCAGGCCTATGGGTGCACCGAGGCCGGCCATGTCGCCTTCAATCGTGCCGACGATCCCGAGCCGATCTGGGATTCGGTCGGCCGGCCGGTCGGCGACACGGAGGTGATCGTCGTCGCGCACGACAATCCCCTGGGGCCCGAATTCGGTGAGCTCGCCTTCCGCTCGGCCTCGCTGACCCAAGGCTATGTCGGGGAAGAAAAGCTCAACCGCCAGGCTTTTGGCAGCGGCTACTTCATGACCGGCGACCTCGGCCGCATCGATGATGACGGCAATGTCTTCATCAAGGGCCGCAGCAAGCTGATCATCGAGGTGGCCGGCCACAAGGTCGATCCCCTCGAGGTCGAGGAGGTGCTGCTCGGCCACCCGGCCGTCGGCGAGGTCGTGGTGATCGGACCGGCCGACCCCCGCACGGGCGAGCAGCGGCTCAAGGCGGTGGTGGTGCGCGCCGGCGAAACGACGCCGGATGCCCTGATCCGCTTCGCCCGCGAGCATCTCGCGCCGCAGAAGGTGCCGGCGCTGGTCGAATTCCGCGACGAAATCCCCAAGAGCGCGACGGGCAAGATTCTGCGCGGCAAGCTGCTGCATGACTGAGCGCCTGCCCGCGCGGCGGGGGAGGGCTCGGCGGCGTGCCCGGTGGAACGCTACGCCAGCCGGCGCGCCACATAGGCCGAGAGAGCCGCGGGCGTCGCGAAAATCTCGGGGCCGATGTCGCCGTCCGCGATCGAGACCGAAAACTGCTCCTCGACGTACTGGATCAGCTGCACGAGGTTGATCGAATCGAGGAGGCCCAGTTCGAGGAGCGGCGTGTCGGGGCCGATTGCCGCGCCCGTTTCATCGAGGCCCGCGACATAGGCGATGATGGTTTCTTCGATCTCGGCCATCGTTGACCTGCTCCAGGCGGATGAACTTGTCGGGCGGCGTGTTATTGTGGTGCCCTTCGGGGAAGGTGGCAGGGGATTTCCGCTTTGGCAATGCGTTCTGAAGCGCGCGTCGGGGCAACGCGCCGGCTGGGCGAGCAGGAGCGGCTGTTCCACTACCTGCACGGCTATGGCGGGCTGATACCGGTGCAGGTGCTGCACATCCGCGGCCGGCTCGACCCCGATCTGGCCCGCCGCGCCCTCGATTGGCTGCAGCGCCGCTACGCGCTGCTGCGCGCCCACATACGCTACGGCGAGCTGGTGTTTCGCGATCTGCCGCCCTTCGCCTACCGCCAGCCCTGGTTCGATCTCGAGGGCACGGGCCCCATTCCCCTCGAGGTCGTGACCGACCCCGACCCGGAAGCCTGGCGCCGCGTGCTCGACCGCGAGCTCGGCAAACCGCTGCAGAAGGGCCGCAACCCCCGGCTCAGGGCTCTCCTCGTCCGCGAGGGGCCGGACGCCCCCGCCTGCCGCTTCTTCCTCACCGCCGACCATGCCATCGCCGACGCGCAGGCGACCAACATGGCGAGCCGGGATTTCATGGCCTATCTCGCCGATCCCGCCGCGGCCGAGGCGATGCCGCTGCCCTCGACCGCGGCCGAATTGCCGCCGCCGCTCGAATTCGGCATGCCGAAGCGCTCCGACAGCGGCACCAAGGGTTATCAGCCGGCGCTGCGCCTGCCGCCGCAGAAGGTCAAAGGCGGCAAGCAGATTTCGCGCCATATCGAGCGGCGCGTCGACCCCGCCGCCACCGCCGCCCTCAAGGAGTGCGTGAAGCAGAAGCGCACGACGCTCCATGGCGCCATGAGTGCCGCCTACCTCCTCGCCATCCGGGACAAATACGGCCTCGGCGAGATGACGACGCTCTCGACCATCGACCTGCGGCGGCTCTGCAAGCCGCCTTTCCCGTCCTCGACCTATGGCTGCTACATCGACCTGCTGCGCACCCGGCACGACATCTCCGGCGATTTCTGGTCGATCGCCCGGGATGTGAGCTTCGGCCTGATCACCACCGTCGCCAAGGACCAGGAGGCGGCCTCGATCATGAAGCTCTTCGACTGGGAGGTCTATCGCAAGGAACTCTGGCCGACGATCACCCACCAGCGCCGGATCGACGGGCTCGCGATGACGACGGCCGGCGAGTCCGGGCTCGTCGAGGACTATGGCCCGTTCACGCTCGAGCGCGTCACCATGGCCGTCTCCTCGGTGATGTTCGGCGCGAGCTTTTTCGTCATCACGAGCGAACGCCTCGGCGGGCTCGACATCTATACCTGCTATGCGGACTACGCCCTCGAGCGGGGAAATGCCGAGGACCTCGCCGACCGGGCGGTGGCTCACCTTCGGGAGGCGGCGCGCGTGCCGGTCGGCGCATGAGGGCCGCGCGCGGCAGCCTATTGGCGGCGCCGCGGCTCCGTGCCAGCTTGCGCACCGCACGGATTAGGGGCATTTGACCCGGCATGAGCGACGAAACCAGCGGCATGGGGCGGGCTTCCGGGCGGGGCTGGATCACGACGCGCGCGGCGAACACGCTGCGCTATTCGCTGATGAACCTCTTCATCCTCGCCGGGACGGCCGGCATCGCCTATGGCGGGCTGTTCTCCTGGACGGGGCTGCTGCTCTCCTTCGTGATGATCGGCTTCGTCGACGAGCTGTTCGGCGATGCCGGCAACAAGGAGGACATGCCGCCGGTCTGGTACATGCAGGCGATGCTCTACCTCACGCTGCCGCTGTTGATCTTTGCGACGCTGATCGCCTTCAACACCACGACGGCCCAGGGCCTCCCGTGGCTCGACGCCCTCATGCGGGCGCTCGGCTTCGATCCCGTCGCGGCGCGCAGCCGCCCGTCGGGGCCGCTGATGTTCTCGAACGGCTCATTCGTGAGCCTCGGCGTCTTCTATGGCGCCGCGGGCGTCAACGTGGCGCACGAGCTCGTCCACCGCACCGGACAGAAGGTCGACTACATCATCGGCCGCTGGTTGCTGGCCTTCACCTGGGACACCGGCTTTGCCATCGAGCACGTCTATGGCCACCATCGCAATGTCGGCACCGAAGCCGACCCGGCGACGGCGCGGCGGGGCGAACTGATCTACGCCTTTGTGCTGCGATCGACGATCGGACAATGGCAGGCGGCGCGCAAATTCGAGGCCGAGCGGCTGAGGCGCAAGGGGATCGCCAACACCCCCTGGAACAACCGCTTCTGGCGCGGCCAGCTGATGACGCTCGTCGTGATCCTCTTCTACTGCGCCTTCCTCGGGCCGGTCGGCATTCTGTTCTCGGCCTATTCCGGCGCCATCGGCAAGATCTACCTCGAGATCGTCAATTTCATCGAGCACTATGGGCTGGTGCGCATCCCCGGCACGCCGGTCGAGCCGCGCCACGCCTGGGACAGCTACCGCCGCGTCTCGACGGGGATGTTCTACAACCTCCAGCTCCACGCCCACCACCACACGGTCGCGACCCGCCGCTACTGGGAGCTCGAGCAGCAGCCCGGCAAGTCGCCCATGCTGCCGATGGGCTACATGGCGATGATCTTTCTGAGCTTTGCGCCCTACTGGTGGACGCCGTTCTCGAACCGGCTGCTCGCCAAATGGGACCGCGAGCTCGCAAGCCCCGCCGAGGTCGAATACCTCAAGGCCAAGGGCATCTACCTCGGCGACAGGTATTGAGGGGAGGGGGGCGCGGAGGCGCGCGCCTCGCGGCGTGAAGCCCGTCTGAGGTGGGGTTATACCTCACCACCCTCATGGTGAGGTCATACCCCACCACCCTCATGGTGAGCCTGTCGAACAATGGGCCCCAACCACAGCGCTCTCTCATGGTGAGGTGCGAGCGCAGCGAGCCCCGAACCATGAGGCCGTGAACACCAGACGTTGTGCCCCTCATGGTGAGGTGCGAGCGCAGCGAGCCTCGAACCATGAGGTCCCAACCTCAGCGCCCCCTCCTGGTGAGGTGCAAGCGCAGCGAGCCTCGAACC
>DASZTU010000424.1:0-6793 GCA_035547975.1 Devosiaceae bacterium
GGGGGAGGGAGAGGCCGGCGCTGCGGGTGAGGCCTCATGGTTCGAGGCTCGCTGCGCTCGCACCTCACCATGAGGGAGTTGGGGCAGGACTTCGGGCCGCACTCTCGGCGTCATTCCCGCGCAAGCGGGAATCCATCTTGGCAGGGAAAACCGGCCGCGATCGCGCATCCGCCCCGAGCCGGAGAGCATCTGGCACCCCCACCCCTGCCCCCTCCCCGCAAGGGGGAGGGAGACGGCCGGGGCTGCGGTTGAGGCCTCATGGTTCGAGGCTCGCTGCGCTCGCACCTCACCATGAGGGGTGGGGGAAGGGCCTCATCTCACAGGGACCCCTCCCCGCAACGGGGAGGAGAGCGGGTGGCGATGCCTCACCCGGCAAAGCCGCGCTTGAACTCGATGCGGGTGCCGTGGAAGGCGATGCTGTCGTCATTGGCGACGTAGTGCACCGGCTGCGGCGGCATCGTCACCACGAGGGGCGGCTCGAATTCGGTCGGCACCGGCAGGGGCACTTCGTTGCCGTTGCCGTCGAAGTCGCGCGCCTTCTTGATCATGCGGTCGATGACGAACACCGAGGGCCAGCGGTGGTGATGCGGTGGCTCGACCGCGCCCGGGGCGATGCTGACCGAGAGGACGCGGATGAAATCGTCCTCGTAGAGCACCTTGTGGTGCGCGGGGGCGGCGACCACGGCGTCGAGTTCGGGGCTCCAGGCGGCGGGGTCGTCGGCGGCCATTTCCATTGCGCTCATCAGTGACGTTCCTCTGCGTAAGCGGGTTGCCAGGTGAAAACGGAGGGTGGCAGGGAGACGCCGTTCCGCAGGTCGATGCCGTGCACGTCCTCGACGAACTCCAGCCACCACTGGTCGTAGGCGGTCCGGCCGAAGGCGGTGCGCACCTTGCTGGGATCCTCGACCACCATCGAATAGATGCCGAGATCGCCCATCGGGCTTTGCTGCAGCGTCACGTTGTAGAAGCGGAAGCCGCCGGTGTCGCGGCACAGGCGATCCCATTCGGCCTGGTGGCGAGCGATCTCGCTGCCGATCCTGCTGAAGCGTTCCGCCTTCCCCGGCAATACCGGCAGGGCGACTGAAGCCATATGCGGCATGTAAACCTCCTCTGTGAAATCGATGGCGTGGTTCAGGCGGGCCGGTCGAGGCTGAGCAGGGTGCGCAGCAGGGCGGCCTGGCTGCGCACCCCGGTCTTCTCGAAGATGCGCTGCAGATGGGTGCGGGCCGTGTTGATGCTGATGCCCAGTATGCTGGCGGCGGCGACGAGGTCCCGGCCCGAGGCGATCTGCTCGGCGAGGCGCTGCTGGGTCGGCGAGAAGCCGAAGACCGCGGTCGCGGCGTCGAGCTGCTCCTGGGCGAAGGTCAGGTTGTTGAGCGCGACCAGCACCGCCCCGCTGCCAGAACCCTCGGTCAGCACCCAGCAGATGCAGACGACGTCCGACTCCTCGCCGAGATCGAGCATGATGGGTATCGCCGCCCGCCCGCCGTCGAGCGTGCCGTCGCGGGCCGCCGCCTCGGCGATGGCGGCGCGCAGCTTGCGGCTGTCCGCATCGTTCGTGGCGTGCAGCCGGCCCCGGGTCATGGCAAGCCCGCTCCTGCCGCCCTTGAGGGCGGTTTCGCCCGGCTTGTTCATCCAGCTCAGCGTGCTGTCCTTGTCGACGCGGAACATCGGCGAGCGGGCGGGTTCGGCGGTCTGGTGGATATAGGTGTGGTAGACGATCCGCCACTTTCCGTCCTGCCGCTCGAGCACGCGGGATTCGCGGCTGCAGCCGGGCATGTCGAAATCGGGCTCGCCGGTATCCGGGCCATACTGGTCGAAGGTGGCATAGGCCATGTCGCCGCCGACGCGGATGACGACGTTCTCGTAGCGGACTTCCTCGGCGCTGCGGTTCTTCTGCGGATAGTCGAGCATGGCGAGCCGCGTGCGGTCGGCGAGCTCGTCCCACCCCCAGCGATCGGTGACGCCGCCGCGCGTCCACCAGCCGAGGCGGCGGATATAGGGCTCGTGCGCCCAGCAGCGCGCGAAGGTGTCGAAATCCTTGGTGAAGAAGGCGACTGTTTCGGCCCGAATGACCTCGAAGACCGCCCGTTGCTCGGCGTCGAGGGATGCGGCGATCGTCTCCGGCGACTGCATGGTGACCTCCCCAACGAACTGGGGAGACCCTAGCATGGACAAAATGTCGCAGCTGTCCCCGATTCGAAGGACAGCACCCGGAGAATGGCGGCGGCTACGATCCGCCGCCGGTCCTGGCCGCCTTGGCCTCGTCGTACCACCAGATGATCGGGAAGCCGACATTGTCGTCCGGATAGTCCGGGATGTGCTCGGCGTGGCTGAAGCGGTCCCAATGGGCGATCCGCTCCTTGCGCAGCGCGTAGCTCGGGACGACGTAGCTGCCGGCCAGGAGCACCCGGTCGAGCGCCCGGGTCGCCGCGATCAAGGTGTCGCGGTCCTTGGCGAACACCACCTTGTCGATCAGGGCATCGATGCCAGGATCGGCGATGCCGGCATAGTTGGAGGTGTTGTTGTCCTTTGCGGCGGCGGAGCCCCAGAAGTCGCGCTGCTCGTTGCCGGGCGACAGCGACTCCGCCCAGCCGGAATAGATCATGTCGAAATCGCGCGAGCGGACGCGGTTGATGTACTGGGCCGAATCCACCTCGCGGACGGTCACGTTGATGCCGATGGTCTGGAGGTTGGTCTGGAAGGCGGTGGCGACGGGTTCGATGGTGGGGCCATCGAGCAGGATTTCGAAGCCGAGCTGCTTGCCGTCCGGGCCCACCATTTTGGCGCCCTCGAGCTTGTAGCCGGCCTGGGCGAGGAGGTTCACCGCCTCGCGGAGGTTCGCCCTGAGCTTGGTGGGATCGCCGCCGACCGGATTGACGTAAGGGGTGGTGAAGACCGAGGCGGGGATCTTGTCCTTCACCGAGTTGAGGATGTCGAGCTCTTCCCCGCTCGGCAGCCCCGAAGAGGCGAGCGGGGTGCCGTAGAAGTAGGAGTTGATGCGCTCGTACTGGCCGTAGAAGATCGTCTTGTTCAGCTGCTCGAAATCGAAGGCGTAGTTGAGGGCCTTGCGCACCAGGGGGTTCTGGAACTGGGCGTGGCGGAGGTTGGGCACAAACCCGACCATGACGCCTGAGCCGGCCATGGGCTGCGGGTAGAGCTCGCGCACGACCTTGCCCTGCTGGGCGGCCGGGAATCCATAGGCGGTCGCCCAGCGCTTGGCGCGGTTCTCCAGCCACCAGTCGAACTGGTCGCCCTTGAAACCTTCGAAGGCGACATCGAGATCGCGGAAATAGATGTAGCGGATCTCGTCGAAATTGTTCTCGCCGATGCGGGTCGGCTCGCCGCTGCCCCAGTAGTCGGGATCGCGCGCGTAAACGATGGTCGAACCGGCGTTGAACGATTTCACCTTGTAGGGGCCCGAGCCCATCGGCGGCTCGAGCGAGGGGGCGGAAATGTCGCGCGGCTTGCCGTTCGCGTCCTTGCCCTGCCACCAGTGCTTGGGAAGCACCGTCAGCTGGCCGAGGATGTTGGGGAGCTCGCGATTGTTCTTCTGATCGAAGGTGAAGGTCACCTCGCCTGGGGCGGTGACCTCAGCCTTCACCACGTCATGGTAGTATTGCGCCTGGCTCGGGTTGAGCTTCACCAGTTCGTCGAACGACCAGGCTACGTCCTCGGCCGTGACCGGCTGCCCATCCTGCCATTTCGCCCTGGGGTTCATGCGAAAGGTTGCCGATGAAATGTCGGGCGGAAACGCCACCGCTTCGGCGAGGAGGCCATATTCGGCCGAGGGCTCGTCGAGGCTGCGATCCATCAGCGTTTCGTAGACGAGGCCGAGGCCGTCCGCCGGTTCGCCCTGCGGCAGGATCGGGTTGAAGGTGTCAAAACTCCCCATCGCGGAAAGCCGCGCCACCCCGCCCTTGGGTGCGTCGGGGTTCACGTAGTCGTGGTGCTTGAACCCTTCGGGATATTTCGGCTCGCCGATCAGGGAAGTGGCGTGGTGCCAGGGGCCGTTCTGGGCGGGATCGGCGGCGGCGGGCGCCGTGAGGGCGAGGGCGGCGAGAAGGACGAGACCGGCAAATCTCATGGGGCGTGTCCTGTTGGCGGAAGGAGACGTTCGCGGAGCAATGTGGCTCAACTTTAGCCCTGCGCCGAGGGTTGCGGAACCTCTGCGCGCGGACCTATTCCCGCACCACCCCGGGCAGCGCGGCAATATCGAAGGCGGCGGCCATCAGGGCACGGGTGTAGTCGGTTTGCGGATGGGCGAAAATCTCAGCCGCCGGCCCCGTTTCGACCATGCGGCCATCCTTCATGACGAGGATGTGGTTGGCGAGGGCGCGCACCACCTTGAGGTCGTGCGAGATGAAGAGGTAGGCGAGCCCGTGCCGCTGCTGCAGTTCGCGCAGCAGGTCGACCACCTGGGCCTGGATGCTGACGTCGAGGGCCGAGGTCGGCTCGTCGAGCACGACGAATTTCGGCTCGAGCACCATGGCGCGGGCAATCGAAATGCGCTGCCGCTGCCCGCCCGAAAACTCGTGCGGGTAGCGCTCGCGGGCGGCCGGATCGAGCCCCACTTCCTCGAGGGCGCGCACCACGCGCCGGTCGCGATCGGCGGCCGTGAGGCGCGGGAAGTGCACGCGCAGGCCCTCGCCGACGATCTCGCCCACCGGCATGCGGGGGCTCAGGGAGCCGAAGGGATCCTGAAAGACGATCTGCATGTCCTTGCGGCGCGGCCGCATGGCGGCCCAGGAGGCGTGCTGGATGTCAGTGCCGGCGAAAACGATGCGGCCTTCCGAGGAGACGAGGCGCAGCAGCGCCCGGCCGAGCGTCGTCTTGCCGGAGCCGGATTCCCCCACGACGCCGACCGTTTCGCCGGCCCGGACGACGAGGTCGATGCCATCCACCGCCTTCACGTGGCCGACCGTCCGGCGCAGGAAGCCGCGCCGGATCGGAAACCAGACTTTTAGCCCCGCCGCCTCGACGAGGACGGGCGCGGCTTCGTCGGCGACCGGCGGGGCGCCCCTCGGCTCGGCGGCGAGCAGTCTTTGGGTATAGGGGTGCTGCGGCGCGGCGAAGATGGTTTCCGTGGGCCCGCGTTCGACGATTTCGCCCTGCGTCATGATGCAGGTTTCATCCGCCATGCGGCGGACGATGCCGAGGTCGTGGGTGATGAACAGCACGGCCATGCCGAGGCGTCGCTGGAGCCCCCGCAGCAATTCGAGGATCTGCGCCTGGACAGTCACGTCGAGGGCGGTCGTCGGCTCGTCGGCGATGAGCAGGTCCGGCTCGTTGGCGAGCGCCATGGCGATCATGACGCGCTGGCGCTGGCCGCCCGAAAGCTGGTGCGGGAAGGCGGCGAGGCGGTGTTCCGCATCGGCGATGCCGACATCGTGCAGCAATTCCAGAGTCCGCTGCCGCGCCGCACTCTTGCCCATGCCGCGGTGCACCGAAAGGATTTCGCCAATCTGCCGCTCGACCGTGTGCAGCGGATTGAGCGAGGTCATCGGCTCCTGGAAGATCATCGAGATGGCGTTGCCGCGCACCTCGCGCAGCTTGCGGTCGGAGGCGGTGACGAGATCGGTGCCGTCGTGGATGATCCGGCCCCCGACCCGCGCCGAGGGCGGCAGGAGGCGCAGGATCGAGAGGGCCGTGACCGACTTGCCCGAGCCGGACTCGCCGACGAGCGCCAGCGTCTTTCCCTTATCGATGTCGAAGGAAATGCCGCGCACCGCCTCCAGTTCACCCTGCGACCCGGGAAAGGCGACGCGGAGGCCGGAGACGGAAAGGAGACTTGTCATGCCGAGAGCCAGGCAATGAGCTCCTGGAGCGTTGAAACGTCGGGCCGGATGACTCTGACCGGCCCCGGTCGGTGGGTCGCCCCTCGCTGCCAGTCCCTCAGGTCATATTCGCCAGCCAGGCCCGTATCGGCGGTCAGAAGGTCCGAGCATCGGCTGGCAATCGCGGTCGCGATGTGGATCGCATCGGGGAGCTTCACGCTGCGGTGCAAACTTCTGGCCCACGCGGCGCCGAACATGATTTGCCGATCGATCGGAACGACGCTCAGCCAAGCGCTCGATGTCAGAACGGTGTCCATGGTGCGGATCATCTCATCGAGCCCGATCCGCAGCGGCCTGACGAGGGTTTCAGCCAACGTCAGTTCGCTGGTGACGAAAGGCGCGTCGGTAGTGGTAGGGGGAACGGCTCCTATCAGATCAAGCAGCAGTACCGCGTTCTCGCGCTCGCCCTCGCCGCTGAAGGCCGAGATGATGATGTTGCTGTCAAGATAGACCCGGCGCGCCAAGCCTAATCCCACTCGTCACGCAAGACACGCACCTCGGCAGCCGCTTCCTCGGGGCTCAACCCTTTGCCACCCGTGGCAATCCTCAATTGCCGGATGAGTGCGACCGCTTCTCGCGGGCTAAGGGGCGTCCGATCGACGGCGCTCTCCTCGGCGACCATGACCGTCACATCGGCGCCGGCCGGCAGGCCCTCGCGCAGGTCGGCCGGCAGCCGCTCGACCGGGTAGTGCTTGCGAACGATCGTGTTCATGGCCGTCTCCTCTCATTGCGATATCGAGGAGAAAGTCTTTCTCGGATCAAACGCGTCCCGCGCCGCCTCGCCGACGAAGATCAGGAGGCTCAGCATGAGGGAGATGGCAAAGAAGCCGGTCAGCGCCAGCCAGGGCGCCTGGAAATTGTTGGTGCCCTGCTGGAGGATTTCGCCGAGCGAGGGCGAGCCGGGCGGTAGGCCGAAGCCCAGATAGTCGAGCGAGGTCAGCGTGGTGATCGAGCCC
>DASZTU010000425.1:0-2647 GCA_035547975.1 Devosiaceae bacterium
CCGGCTGCCGATCGACGGCTTCACGCACTATGTGGGGCCGCAGAATGATGGCTGGTTCCGCTCCGAGGAAGGCATGGCCTTCTTCCGGCTCGCCGCCGAGCGGGGGCTCATCGCCTCGATCGCCATGTCCCCGGCCTGGGCAGCCGATCTCGGCGCGGTGGCGGACGCCAATCCCGGCCTCGTCATCCTGCTCCACCACATGGCCGGCCTTCGTGCCGCCGATGGCCGCGCCGCGCTCGAGGCGGTGACGGCCCTCGCATCGCGGCCCAATGTCTTCATCAAGCTCTCGGGCTTCCACTACGCCGCCGACGACGGGCGCGGCTGGGATTTCCCGCACCCGGAGGGCATGTGGATCGCCGAGGGCCTCTACCGCGCCTTCGGCCCCAGGCGCCTCTGCTGGGGCTCGGATTTCCCCGCCCTCAGCCGCTTCATGACCTACCGGCAGGCGCTCGAGATCGTGCGCACCCATTGCCGGTTTCTCGATCCCGGCGATCTCGACTGGATTCTCGGGCGAACGCTCGACGGCCTCCTTACGGCGGCCGCATCCAAAAGGAACACTGCATGACCCAGCCCACGGCTTCCGACTCGCTCTTCAGGTCGGTTAATCCGGCGACCGGCGAAGCCTTCGGCTCCTATCCCCTGCACGACGAGGCCGCGATTGAGCGCAGCCTCGATCGTGCGGCCGCGGCATGGCGCGCCGTGCGTGATCTCGGCGTTGCGGGCCGGGCGAAGCTGCTGCTGGCCCTCGCCGACCGGCTCGAAGCCAGGGTGGACGAGCTCGCCCGCCTGATGACGGCGGAAATGGGCAAGCCCATCGCCGAGGCGCGGGGCGAGGTCCGGAAATGCGCCCTGAGCTGCCGAACCACCGCCGAGCTCGGGCCGGGCTGGCTCGCCCCGCTCGTCGTCGACGCGCCGACCCGCGCCGCCCGCGTCCGCTTCGAGGGGGTGGGGCCGATCTTTGCCGTGATGCCGTGGAATTTCCCGTTCTGGCAGGTCATCCGCTTCTTTGCGCCGGCTTTCCTCGCCGGCAACACGACCGTCGTGAAGCACGCCGAGAACGTGCCCGCCTGCGCCGCGGCGCTGGAGAGCGTCTTCGCGGAAGCCGGCTTTCCCGATGGTACCGTCATCAATTTGCGGGTCGACCACGGCACGGCCGCCAGGATCATTGCCGACCGCCGCATCCGCAGCGTCACCGTCACCGGCAGCGTGCGGGCCGGCCGCGCCATTGCCGGCGTCGCCGGGGCCGCCGGCAAGAAGGCGGTGCTCGAGCTTGGCGGCTCGGATCCCTTCATCGTCTTCGCCGATGCCGATTTCGACAAGGCGGTGAAGACCGCCGTTGCCGCGCGCCTCACCAATTCCGGGCAGAGCTGCGTCTGCGCCAAGCGGTTCCTCGTCGAACAGAGCATCGCCTCCCGCTTCACGGAAGCTTTCATCGCCGAGACGCGGCGCTATGCCGTGGGCGACCCGATGGATGAAAAGAACGCCATCGGCCCGTTGGCGCGGGCCGACCTGCGCGCCGGTCTCGCCGGGCAGCTCGAGCGCAGCCTCGCGGGTGGCGCGCGTGCCGCCCTCGCCGGCGGGGTGATGGAGGGCCCCGGCTTCTATTTTTCGCCGGTGGTGCTGACGGACGTGCCCGAGGACAATGTCGCCGTAAAGGAAGAACTGTTCGGGCCCATCGCCCCGATCATGCCCTTTGCCGATGAGGCCGAGGCCGTCCGCCTCGCCAACAACTCGGAATTCGGGCTCGGCTCGGCCGTCTGGACGAGCGACGAGGCGCGTGCCGCCCGCATGGAAGCGGCGATCGAAGCCGGCGCCGTGTTCATCAACGACATGGTGCGTTCGGACGCCCACATTTCGTTCGGCGGCAGCAAGTCGTCCGGCTATGGCCGCGAGCTCGGGCAGGTCGGCACGCATGAATTCACTAACGCCAAGACCGTCTGGATCGCCTGATGACCACTCCCTTCAAGCCGTCGAAGCCCGTGCGCATCGGCTTTGCCTGCAACGCCCAGACCTATGAGCGGATGGCGAAGCCGGAGGCGGTCGCCGCGCTCTCCGCCCTCGGCTCCTTCGCCCATCACCCCTGCGAGGAGCCATCCGCCTGGGAGACGCCACCGCCGCCCAACCCGGCCGCGGTCGACGCGCTCGTCGCCTTTGCGCAGAACATCGATGCGCTCCTCGTCTGCCACGGCGCGCCGCGCCTCACGGCCGACATCTTCGACCGCCTCCCCAACCTCCGCTTCGTTGCCGAGGTCGAGGGCGACCGCTTCAGCCAGCGCATCGACCTCGAGGCCGCCCATGCGCACGGGCTGCACGTCGTCGACACCACCAACGGCTCGTCCTATCCGGTCGCCGAGTGGGCGCTGGCGATGGCCATGATTGGCCTGCGCAATGCAGGTTCGCTCTTCCGCCGCCTGATCGGGGGCGAGGTGCTGTTCAAGAACTGGAACGACCGCCTCGCCGACCCGAGCTACAATGGCGAGCTGACCGGCAAGAAGGTCGGCCTCATCGGCTGCGGCTATATCGGCCGGCGGCTGCTGGAACTGCTCGCCCCGTTCCACTGCGACGTCTACGCCTATGACCCCTATGCCTCGCGCCTTTTGGGCGAGATCTACGACATCACCCTGACCTCGCTCGATCACGTCATGGA
>DASZTU010000426.1:0-13584 GCA_035547975.1 Devosiaceae bacterium
ATCGTGCCGGCTTCCGTCGACGACCTCGCCCAGGCCTACGCGGCCGAGCCGCAGGCGACGATCGTCGCCGGTTCGACGGATGTGGGCCTGTGGGTGACGAAGTTCATGCGCGACATCGGTCCGCTGATCTTCGTCGGCGGGCTCGAGGAGTTGCAGGGGATCGAGGAGAGCGAGGGTGGCGTCACCATGGGCGCCGGCGTCAGCTACACCGATGCCGCGCCCGTGCTGCTGAGGCGTTTTCCCCAGCTTACGGTCTTCTGGAACCGCATCGGCGGGCAACAGGTCCGCAACATGGGAACGGTCGGTGGCAACATCGCCAACGGCTCGCCCATCGGCGATACGCCGCCGCCCCTGATCGCGCTCGGCGCGACCATCACGCTGCGCAAGGGCGAGGCGCGGCGCACGGTCAACCTCGAAGATTTCTTCATCGCCTACGGAAAGCAGGACCGGCAGCCGGGCGAGTTCGTCGAGAGCATTTTCGTTCCGGCGCTGCCGGAAGGCGAGCACTTTGCCGCCTACAAGATATCGAAGCGGCGGGACGAAGACATTTCGGCCGTATGTGGCGCCTTCCGGGTCGCCGTCGAGGAAGGAATCGTGCGCTCGGCACGAATTGCCTTTGGTGGCATGGCGGCGACGCCCAAGCGCGCCAAATCGGTCGAGGCGGCGCTCGTAGGCCGGCCGTGGAGCGAGGCGACGATCGAGGCGGCGCTGCCGGCCTTCGCGGCCGATTACCAGCCGATCACGGATATGCGCGCCTCGGCCGAATACCGGCTGCTGGTCGCGCAGAACCTGCTGCGGCGCTTCTTCCTCGAAACCACCGGCGCCGGCGAGAACCTGGTTCGGGAGGTGGCGGCGTGAGGCGCGCGTGGCGACCCCTCACCGGGGCCTCTCGGCCCCGCCTCTCCCCATCGGGGAGAGGAATGGCGCGGCTCTGCCAGGCAATCTGGGGCACCGGGGTTACGGGTTCCTCGCCCCTCTGGCGAGAGGTCGGCCGAGCGAAGCGGAGGCCGGTTGAGGGGCAGCCAAGGGGAAGTTACCCATGAACAAGCTCGATGTAGCGACCCCGATCGCCGAGTCGCCGCTGCATAAGGCGAGGCCCCACGACAGCGGGCCGAAGCACGTCTCCGGCAAGGCCGAGTACATCGACGACATCACCGAGCCGGTCGGGACGCTGCATGCCTATCTCGGCCTCGCCGAGCGGGCCCACGCGAAGATCCTCGACATGGACCTCGAGGCGGTGCGCTCGGCGCCGGGCGTCGTCGACGTGCTGACCGCGGACGACATTCCCGGCGTCAACGACGTCTCCCCGTCGCACCAGCACGACGAGCCGGTTTTCGCCCCCGGCTATGTGCAGTTCTTCGGCCAGCCGATGTTCGCGGTGATCGCCGAGACGCGGGATGCGGCGCGCCGCGCGGCGCGGCTAGCCCGGGTGGTCTATGAGGACCTTCCCGCGGCGCTCGATGTGGATGCCGCCCGTGCGTCGGGCGGTAAGCTCGTCACCTCGCCGCTCAAGCTCGAGCGGGGAGACGTCGCGGCCGGCATGTCGCTGGCGCAGCGCCGGTTGAGCGGTCGCGTTGCGATCGGTGGCCAGGATCATTTCTATCTCGAGGGGCAGATTTCCCTCGCCGTCCCCGGCGAGGACGATGATGTCGTGCTCTATACCTCGACGCAGCACCCGAGCGAGGTGCAGCTGATGGTCGCGACGGTCCTCGGGACGCATCAGCATGCCGTGACGGTGAATGTGCGGCGGATGGGGGGCGGGTTCGGCGGGAAGGAAACGCAGGGCAACCTCTTCGCCTCGGTCGCCGCGCTCGCCGCCAAGAAACTCGGCCGGGCGGTGAAAATCCGCCCCGATCGCGACGACGACATGGTGGCGACCGGCAAGCGGCACGATTTCGTGGTCGACTACACGGTCGGCTACAATGAGGACGGGCGGATCGAAGCGGTCGAGGCGACATATGCGGCGCGCGCCGGGTTCTCCTCGGATCTCTCGGGGCCGGTCACCGACCGGGCGCTCTTTCACTGCGACAACGCCTACTACTACCCCGCGGTGCGGGTGAATTCGCTGCCTCTCTACACCAACACCGTCTCCAACACGGCGTTCCGGGGTTTTGGCGGCCCGCAGGGCATGGTCGCCTGCGAGCGCTGGATCGAGGACATCGCCTACGACCTCGGCAAGGATCCGCTCGAGATCCGGAAGGCCAATTTCTACGGCATAGAGGATCGCAACGTCACGCCCTACTGGCAGACGGTGACCGACAACATCGTGCACCGGATCGTCGACGAGCTCGAGCTCACCTCCGATTATCAGAAGCGGCGCGCCGAAATCCTCGCCTTCAACCGGACGAGCCGGGTCGTGCGCAAGGGGATCGCGCTCACGCCGGTGAAGTTCGGCATCTCGTTCACGGCAACCTGGTTCAACCAGGCCGGGGCTCTGGTGCACGTCTATCGCGACGGCTCGATCCATTTGTCGCATGGCGGCACCGAGATGGGGCAGGGGCTGCATCAGAAAGTGGCGCAGGTGGTGGCGGACGCCTTCGGGGTGCCGCTCGAGGCGGTCAAGATCAATGCCACGACGACGGGCAAGGTCCCCAACACCTCGGCAACGGCTGCGTCCTCCGGCTCCGACCTCAACGGCATGGCCGCCCTCGACGCCTGCAACCAGATCAAGGCCCGCCTCAGGGCGCACGCCGCCATGATGTACCAATGCGAGGAACCGGCGGTCGAGTTCGTGCCGGGCGGCGTCACGGCTGGCGGGCGGTTTGTTGCGTTCGGCGAGCTCGTCGCCTCGGCCTATATGAGCCGCGTCCAGCTCTCGGCCGCCGGTTTCTACCGGACGCCCAAGATTTACTGGGACCGCGATTCCGGCCGCGGCACGCCGTTCTACTATTTCGCCTATGGCGCCTCGGTGAGCGAAGTCTCGGTCGATACCCTCACGGGCGAGTACCAGGTGGATCGCGTCGACATTCTGCACGATGTCGGCCGGTCGCTGAACCCCGCGATCGATATCGGGCAGATCGAAGGCGGCTTCATCCAGGGGATGGGCTGGCTCACCACCGAGGAGCTGGTCTGGGACAAGAAGGGGCAGCTCCGGACCCACGCCCCCTCGACCTACAAGATCCCGCTCGCCTCCGACGTGCCGCCGATCTTCAATGTCCGCCTCGCCGACTGGTCGGTCAACCAGGAGGCGACCATCGGCCGGTCCAAGGCCGTGGGCGAGCCGCCGCTGATGCTGGCGCTTTCGGTGGTCGAAGCGCTCGGCATGGCCGTCGCGAGCGTCGCCGACTACAAAATTTCGCCCCGGCTCGACACGCCGATTACCCCCGAGCGGGTGCTGATGGGGGTCGAGCGCCTCAAGCGGGAGCGCGGCGGGTGAGGGAGCGGGGTATCGGGATTGGCGGTGAAACCGTCCTCGTGGTTCGACAAGCTCACAATGAGGGCTCCCTCTGGGTTTTCGCCAAGCATCCTACCTCAAACGGCCTCACCCTGAGCCTGTCGAAGGACCTCTCCCTGAGCCTGTCGAAGGGCGAGGTTCGGGCGTCGGCACGTTTTGGTGGGGGGTGAGCCATGCTCCGCCCGGCCGATCTTGCCGCCTTCCTCGCGCGTCATCCGCTGGCGATCGTGGCCGAACTCGCCGCCGTGCGGGGATCGAGCCCCCGGGCGGCCGGCACCTTCATGCTGATCGCGTCCGAGGAGACCATCGGCACGATCGGGGGCGGCGCGCTCGAGCATCTGGTCATCCGGCGCGCCCGCCAGGCGATCCGCGAGGGCCTCGTCGGCGGCGACCTCGACGTGCCGCTCGGGCCGGAGATCGGCCAGTGCTGCGGCGGACGTGTGACCGTTTCGATGCGGATCGTGGACGAGGCGGGTGCGGCCGGCCTTCTCGCCCGTGCGGAAGCGGAAGAAGCGGCCCGCCCGAATGTCTTCGTTTTCGGCGCCGGCCATGTCGGGCATGCGCTGGCGCGCGCGCTTTCGCCGCTGCCGCTCCGCGTCACCATCGTCGACACCCGGCCCGACGAACTCACCAGGCTTCCTGCAGACGTGACGGCGACAGTCGCGGCTATGCCGGAGGCGATCGTCCGCCAGGCGCCGCAGGGCAGCGCCCACGTCATTGTGACGCATGACCACGCGCTCGATTTCCTCATTGCCGCCGAAGCGCTGCAGCGGCCCGACGCGCCCTATGTCGGGATGATCGGCTCGCAATCCAAAAGGGCAAGATTTGCCAGCTGGTTCAAGGGCGAAGGTTACGATCCTCAGCTTTTGAATCGGCTCGTCATGCCCATCGGTGCGGCCGGGCTTGGTGACAAGCGCCCCGAAGTCATTGCGGCACTAGCGGCGGCGGAAATAATGGTTCACATTGGCCGGCGGGAAGTCACTCTGGGCGCGCGGCCAGCCACCGAAGGAAAGGTGCGTGCCGTTCATGGACGCTAGTCTGCCGCTTCGACTCGAAGTCTTGGGGATCAGCAAGAGCTTTCCCGGCGTCCTCGCCAACGACCACGTTTCCTTTTCCGTCAAGCCCGGCGAAATCCATGCGCTCCTCGGGGAGAACGGCGCGGGCAAATCCACTCTCGTGAAGATGATCTACGGCATCATGCAGCCGGACGAGGGCGAGATCCGCTGGGACGGCCAGCCTGTCGTCATCCACAATCCCAAGGCCGCCCGGCGGCTCGGCATCGGGATGGTATTCCAGCACTTTTCGCTGTTCGAAGCCCTGACGGTGCTCGAAAACATCGCGCTCGGCATGGATGCGAAGATTCCGCAGCGCGAACTCGAGTCCAAAATCCGGGAGGTGATGGATTCCTACGGGCTGAAGCTCGACCCGCATCGGATCGTGTCGACGCTCTCGGTCGGCGAGCGGCAGCGCATCGAAATCGTGCGCGCCCTGCTGCTCAACCCGCGCCTCCTGATCATGGACGAACCGACCTCGGTGCTCACCCCACAGGAGGTCGACCAGCTTTTCGGCGTTCTGCGGCAACTGGCGAGGGAAGGCTGCGCGATCCTCTACATCTCCCACAAGCTCCACGAGATCAAGGCGCTCTGCCACTCGGCGACGATCCTGCGCGGCGGGAGGGTGGTCGACACCATCGACCCCAAGGTCGAGACGTCGCGCTCGATGGCGGAGAAGATGATCGGGGCGGGGCTCAAGGAAATCCAGAAGCCCGCGAGCCGCAGCTTCGGCGAGGAAAAGCTCGTCGTGAACCGGCTCAGCATTCCGGCGGCCGGCCATTTCGACATCCCGCTCAGGGACATATCGTTCAGCGTGCGCGCCGGGGAGATTTTCGGCATCGCCGGGGTTGCCGGGAACGGACAGAATGCGCTGCTTCTCGCCCTCGATGGCGAGGTCATCAGCCACGACCCAAAAGCGATCACTCTCGAGGGCGTGCCGATCGGCAGGGAAAGCGCCAAGCAACGGCGACTCAGGGGCCTCTGCACGGTACCGGAGGAGCGTAACGGCCACGCGGCCGTGCCCGATTTCACGCTCGCCGAAAATTCGATCCTGACCGGCCGTGACCGGCTGAAGATGGTGATCTCGGGCCTCATCCGCCCCGGCGTGGCGCGGGATTATACGGGCAAGGTGATCTCCTCGTTCGCCGTCAAGGCGACCGGCACCGGAGCGACGGCGGGATCGCTCTCGGGCGGGAACCTCCAGAAATACATCATGGGTCGCGAAATCCTCCAAAATCCCAAGGTGCTGGTGGTGAGCCAGCCGACCTGGGGTGTCGACGCGGGGGCGGCGGCCGCCATCCACCAGGCGATCGTCGACCTCGCCGTCGCGGGCTCGGCCATTGTCGTGATCTCGCAGGACCTCGACGAGCTCCTCGCCCTTTCCGATACCCTCGCGGTGATCAACGAGGGCCGGCTGAGCAGGCCGATGGAGATCGGCAATGTGACGATCGACCAGCTGGGCCTGCTGATGGGTGGCGTCCACGGCGAGCACGCGGCGACCACCGCCGCGCCGGAGGGGGAACTGGCGCATGCGGTGTGAGGCGGGGAAGGCGGCAGGGAAATTCCGGCGCATGCGGGGGGAGGTGGCAAAGGCCCCCTCACCCGGATTGCTGCGCAATCCGACCTCTCCCCCAGGGGGCGAGGTGAGGGTGCCGGGGGCGCTGCAGCGGCATGACTGCTCGCTGAGGGACGAGGCGACACTGTCCGAGGCATCGCCCCAGCATCACCTCTCCCTAGGGGGAGAGGTCGGCCGAAGGCCGGGTGAGGGGGCCTTCCAACCGAACTCGGCACCGCTGCGCCCTCCGTTCCGCTGTTCCGGCGAAGGGTGGTTCCGTTGAAATTCCGGCTCGAAAAGCGGCCCGAGCCCAGCCGGCTCATGCTCTATGCGACGCCCGTCGGGGCGGTCATCCTCACCATGGTCGTCGGCGCCATCATCTTCAGCGCCATCGGCTACAACGGCGTGGGCGCGGTCTATCAGGAATTCCTCGCGCCGGTGCTCACGCCCTACAAGTGGCAGGACATCGCCATCAAGGCCTCGCCGCTCATCCTGATCGGCGTCGGGCTCGCGGCCGGCAATCGCGCCGCGATCTGGAACATCGGGGCGGAAGGCCAGTACGTGGTGGGTGCCCTGGCCGGGGCGGGCATCGGGCTCCTCACGCAGAACGCAACCGGCCCCTGGATTTTGCCGGCCATGCTGCTTGCCGGCATCATCGGCGGCGCCGTGTGGGGGGCCATTCCGGCGCTGCTGCGCACGCGCTTCAACGTCAACGAGACGCTCTCCAGCCTGATGATGACCTATGTGGCCATCCACCTGATGAATTACCTCGTGGCCGGGCCCTGGAAGGACCCGAGCGGCTTTTCGTTTCCGCAGACGCCGCTCGTGACCTCCGACCAGACGCTGCCCTCCTGGGATATTTTCCAGCTGCTGCATCAGGCCTTCGGACTGGCGATCACGGGACATTTCCGGCTGCATCTCGGTGTCGTGCTCACGCTCGTCATCGTGCTCGTCATGGCGGTCGTGATGGGCCGCTCGGTGTTCGGCTTCCAGATCCGCGTGGTCGGGGCGGCGCCGAACGCCGCCCGGCACGGCGGCTTCTCGCAGCAGCAGACGATCTGGCTGGTGTTCCTGCTTTCGGGGGCGCTGGCGGGCCTTGCCGGCATTTTCGAGGTCACCGGACCTTTTGGGCAGATGTCGCTCGGCTTCCCGCAGAATTACGGCTTTACCGCCATCATCGTGGCCTTCCTGGGCCGGCTCAACCCGATCGGGGTGATCATCGCCGGGATCGTCCTCGCCATCACCTATGTGGGGGGCGACATGGCCCAGTCGGCCCTCCAGCTTCCCAACGCCAGCAAGGGCATCTTCCAGGCCATGATGCTGTTCTTCCTGCTCGCGAGCGACATCCTGATCCGCTATCGCGTCCGCCTCGTGACGCCGGCCGGAGGCCTCGCCGCCGAGCCGGTCACCCCAGCCAAGAGCGCCGCATGAGCATCGATTACCTCATTGCGGTGATGATCACGGTGGTCGGCGCCTCGACGCCGATCCTCTTTGCGGGCCTCGGGGAACTCGTGACCGAAAAGTCGGGGGTCCTCAATCTCGGCGTTGAAGGCATGATGCTGATGGGGGCGATCGCCGCCTTCGCAACCGTCGACCAGACCGGCAGTCCCTGGCTCGCCGTCTGCACGGCGGCGGCGGCCGGCGCCCTGGTCGCGCTGATCTTTGCCGTGCTGACGCTGTCGCTCTCCGCGAACCAGGTCGCGACGGGGCTGGCGCTCACCATCTTTGGCACGGGGCTCTCGACCCTCATCGGCCAGGGGTTCACCGGCCGGGCCATCCACACCTTCGATACGATCTTCCCCCCGGCACTCGCCACCAACCCGATCGGACGCGTGCTCTTCGGCTATTCGCCGCTCGTCTATTTCTCCTTCATCATGGTCGCTCTGGTCGCCTGGTTCCTCCGGGGCACGCGCGCCGGCCTCATCCTGCGCGCCGTGGGGGAGAACGACCTTTCCGCGCACTCGATCGGCTATTCGGTGGTCGGCGTGCGCTACGCCGCGGTGCTGTTCGGGGGCGCCATGGCCGGCATCGGCGGGGCGACCTTTCCGCTGGTTTTGACCCCGCTCTGGGCGGAAGGGCTGACCGGCGGCCGCGGCTGGATCGCCATCGCGCTCGTGGTTTTTGCGGGCTGGCGGCCGGTGTGGCTGCTCGGTGGCGCCTATTTCTTCGGCCTGCTCACGACCTTCGAACTCTACGCCAAGGCGTCCGGCGCGTCCTGGAGTTCGGTGCTGCCGTCGGAAGCCTGGGCGGCGCTCCCCTACATCGCGACAGTCGTCGTGCTTGCGGCGATTTCAGCCAGCAAGCGCGCCGGTGGCAACGCGCCGGCGTGCCTCGGCCGGCCCTTTATCCCTTCTGCCTAAGAACAATACCCAGTCCTCAAGGAGAGAAACGCATGATCAACCTCAATCGCCGCCGCTTCGTACAAACCGCCGCCGCCAGCGCCATCGCCGCCGCGCTGCCCCTCATCCACACGCGGGGCGCTTCGGCCGCAGATCCGCTCAAGATCGGCTTCGTCTATGTGGGGCCCGTCAATGACGGCGGCTGGAACACCGCGCACGAGGCGGCGCGCCAGGAGATGATGAAGGCCCTCGGCGACAAGGTCACCTCGAGTTATGTGGAGAACGTGACCGAGGGCCCGGACAGCGAACGCGTCATCCGCGACTTCGCCAACCAGGGGTGCGGGCTGATCTTCGCCACCTCGTTCGGCTACATGGACGCCCTGATGAAGGTCGCCAAGGACTTCCCGGACATCAAGTTCGAGATGTGCACCGGCTTCAAGAAGGCGCCCAACGTCGCCAACTACAATATCCGCTTCCACGAGGGGCGGTCGGTCATCGGCACGATCGCCGGGCACCTTTCGAAATCGGGCATCGGCGGCTATCTCGGCACCTTCCCCGTGCCGGAGGTCGTCTCGGGCATCAACTCGTTCCAGCTGGCGGCGCAGAAGGTCAACCCGAAGTTCCGCACCAAGGTCATCTGGATCAATACCTGGTACGACCCGGCCAAGGAGGCTGACGCGGCGCGTGCGCTCATCGACCAGGGTTGCGACGTGATGACCCAGCACACCGACAGCCCCGCGGCCGTGCAGGTCTGCGAGAAGGCCGGCGTTCCGACCTTCGGCCAGGGCTCGGACCAGAGTCAGTTCGCCCCGACCATGTGCAAGACCTCGACCGAGGACAAGTGGGGCCCGTTCTATACGAACGCCGCCAAGGACGTGCTCGCCGGCACCTGGAAAAATGAGGACGAATACTGGGGCATGAAGGAGGGCGCGATCCAGATGGCGCCGATCAAGAACGTCCCCGACGACGTCAAGGCCGCGGGCGAGGCGGTGATCAAGGGCTGGATGGATGGCACCTACAACTGCTACGCCGGCCCGATCAAGGACCAGTCGGGCGCTATCAAGGTGCCGGAGGGCCAGGCCATGTCCGACGCCGATATTCTGGGCCTCAACTGGCTCGTCGAGGGCGTCGACGGCAAGTTGAGCTGACGGACACCGCGCTTGCGTTTTCCCGCTCGCGGGGAAAGGCAATACCTTGCCGGGTAGGCGGCAACGCTCCGCCGCCGGCCCGCACCAGGGCCGACGATATCGCGCCACCCTCTCCCGCACGCGGGAGAGGGGAAGGGCGGCGGCTGGGGCGCCATCCCAGCCGCGGAAGCGGAATCCGGTTTGCGGCGGCCCGAGGGATGGTGAAGAACAGAGTTTCCCGCGTTAGCGGGGGTGACCCGCGTCCCACTGACGGGCGCGGGGTGGGGCAGACTGAATGACCGATTTCGGCGTGTTCTGGGAATGGCTGTCGTTCGCAGCGCGCTGGCTGCACGTGGTCGCGGCCATCGCCTGGATCGGGTCCTCGTTCTATTTCATCGCGCTCGATCTCGGGCTCAGGCGCACTGAAAGCCTGCCGAAACTCGCGCATGGCGAGGAGTGGCAGGTGCATGGCGGGGGCTTTTACCACATCACCAAGTACCTCGTGGCGCCGGAGTTTCTTCCCGAGCACCTGACCTGGTTCAAGTGGGAGAGCTATTTCACCTGGATCTCCGGCTTCGCGATGCTGATGATCGTCTACTACGCCGGGGCCGACCTCTACCTCATCGACCGGCACGTGCTCGACGTGCCAAACTGGGCCGCAATCCTCATTTCGATCGCCTCGATCGTCGTCGGCTGGCTGATCTACGATTTTCTATGCAAGTCGAAGATCGGCGAGTCGACCGTCGGCCTGATGCTGGCGCTGTTCGTGGTCCTGGTGGTGATGAGCTGGATCTACGTCCACCTCTTCACCGGGCGGGCGGCGCTGCTCCACATGGGCGCCTTCACCGCCACCATCATGGCGGCGAACGTCGCCATGATCATCATTCCCAACCAGAAGATCGTGGTCGCCGACCTCAAGGCGGGCCGGGTGCCGGACGCAAAGTACGGCAAGATCGCCAAGCAGCGTTCGCTTCACAACAACTACCTGACGCTGCCCGTCATCTTCTTCATGCTCTCCAACCACTACCCGCTGGCGTTCGCCACCGAGTACAACTGGATCATCGCCGACCTCGTGTTCCTGATGGGCGTGCTGATCCGGCACTACTTCAACACGCGGCATGCCAAGAAAGGGTCGCCGAGCTGGACCTGGGCGCTGACGGCCGTCATCTTCATCCTCATTTGCTGGCTTTCGACGGCGCCGAAGATCGGGCAGCAGAGCGATGCCGAGAAAGCCGCGTCGATTGCGCAGAGCTACATGGCCGACCCGCACTTCCAGCAGGTTAGCGACGTCGTCCTCGGGCGCTGCTCGATGTGCCACTCGACCTCGCCCAACTGGCCGGGCGTACCCGAGGCGCCCAAGAACGTCGTGCTCGACAACCCGGTCGGCATTGCCAGCCATGCCAAGGACATCGCGATGGAGGCGGGGTTCAGCCACGCCATGCCGCCGGGAAACATCTCCGAAATCACCGATGACGAGCGGGCACTGATCGTCGCCTGGTACCGGTCGGCGAACCAGGGCAAGGGGCCGCTGGAGATCATTCAGTGACCGGGACCGTGCTGCGCGGCCGCGTCCTCAGCTTCGTCGACGAGCCGAAAGGGGCCGATGACGCGGCGAGCTATCGCTACTGGGAGGACGGCGCCGTATTCATCAACGACGGCAGGATCGTCTCGGTCGGCGATTATCACCAGCACAACATCGCCGGGGCCTCGGTCATCGACCACCACCCGAACCTGATCCTGCCCGGCCTGATCGATCCGCACATCCACTACCCGCAGATGCAGGTGATCGGCTCCTATGCCGGGGCGCTGCTCGAGTGGCTCAACCGATATACCTTCGTCGAGGAGCAGAAGTTCGCCGATCCCGCCCATGCCGAGCGGATCGCCGCCTGCTTCTTCGACGAGTTGATCCGGCACGGCACGACGACCGCCGTCACCTATTGCACGGTCCACAAGGCATCGGCCGATGCCTATTTCGCCGAAGCCGAGCGGCGGAACATGCTGATGATCGGCGGCAAGGTCATGATGGACCGGAACGCCCCCGAGGCGCTGCGCGACACGCCGCAGCAGGGCTACGATGAGACGAAGGCGCTGATTGCCGACTGGCACGGCCGTGGCCGCGCCCGCTACGCCATCACCCCGCGCTTTGCCATCACTTCTTCCCCGGCGCAGATGGAAGTGGCCGAGGCGCTGGCGCGCGAATTCCCCGACTGCTACGTCCAGACGCACCTTTCGGAGAACGAGGCGGAGATCGCCTTCGCCAACGAGCTCTACCCCAATTTCGGCGACTACACCGGCATTTACGAGCACTATCACCTGCTCGGGCCGAAGACCCTGCTCGGTCATGCGATCCACCTCAGCCACCGCGAGGCGGAAGTCCTGGCCGAGACACGGTCGGTCGCGGTCTTCTGCCCGACCTCGAACCTTTTCATCGGCTCGGGTCTCTTCGACTACCAGCGGCTCCACGATCGCGGCGTGCGGATGGCGGTTGCGACCGATGTGGGGGGCGGGACGAGCTATTCGATGCTGAGGACACTCGACGAGGGCTACAAGGTGCTCCAGCTCAGGGGCCAGCGCCTCAACCCGCTGCGGTCGTTCTACATGATGACGCTGGGCAATGCCCGGGCGCTGTCGCTCGAGGGGACGATCGGCACCATCGAGCCCGGGGCGGATGCGGATCTCGTCGTGCTCGATTCGCGTGCGACGGCCCACATGGCGCTGCGCATGGAGACGGTGGACAGCCTCGCCAACGAGCTTTTCCTGCTGCAGACCTGCGGCGACGATCGGGCGGTCGCCGAGGTCTATGTCGCCGGAAAGCCGGTGAAGAGCGGGCTTGCGGCGCGGCCCTGACATCTGCATGGTTTCGGAACGACGTGATGGGTTGGGCAGGGCGGTGACGATGGCAGAATATCTCGACAGATCGGGCCTCAAGGTCGATTCCGCGCTGGCCGCTTTCATCGAGACAGAAGCGCTGCCCGGCACATCGGTCGATCCCGGGCGCCTCTGGCAGGGTTTTGCCCGGCTCGTTGCCGATTTCATGCCGCGCAACCGCCGCCTGCTGCAGTTCCGGGACGAGTTGCAGGGCAAGATCGACGCCTGGCATCGCGAGCATGGGCCGGTGGCCAACGATCCGGAGGGGTATCAGCGCCTGCTGCGCGAGATCGGCTACCTCGTCGACGAGCCGGGACCGTTCGAGATCGAGACCGGCGGGCTCGATCCCGAGATCAGCTCGATTTCGGGACCGCAACTGGTCGTGCCGGTGTCCAATGCGCGATACGCGCTCAATGCCGCCAATGCCCGCTGGGGGAGTCTTTACGACGCCCTCTACGGCACTGACGCGATCCCACGCGAGGGTGAACTCGCCCCGGGGAAGGGTTTTAACGAAAAGCGCGGCGCGGCGGTCGTCGCCCGCGCGGCGGAGTTCCTCGACCTGGCGGTGCCGCTCGCCCGCGGCAGCCACGTGGACGCGATCGGCTACCGGGTCGTGCACCGCAACGGACTTGCGACGCTCGTCGTCGATACGGAAGGCGGCGAGGTGGGACTGCGCCATCCCGATGCCTTCGCCGGCTATGCCGAGCGCGGGGGCGGCACGGCGCTCGTCTTCAAGCACCACCGGCTCCACATCGAACTCGTCATCGACCGCGCCAATCCCATCGGCAAGACCCATCCGGCCGGCCTGGCCGACGTCATCGTCGAGAGTGCCCTCACGACCATCCAGGACTGCGAGGATTCGGTCGCCGCCGTGGATGCAGAAGACAAGGTTGCGGTCTATCGCAACTGGCTCGGCTTGATGAAGGGGACGTTGACCGATACCTTCGAGAAGGCCGGCAAGACCGTTCATCGCGCGCTCAACGAGGATCGCGCCTATACCGCGCCGGACGGGTCGCCCCTCGTACTCAAGGGCCGGGCGCTGCTGCTCGTGCGCAATGTCGGGCATCTGATGACGACGGAGGCCGTGCTCGATGCCGAAGGGCGGCCGATCGGCGAGGGCCTGATGGATGCCCTCGTCACGACGCTCTGCGCGCTCCACGACCACGACAATCCGGGCCGCGCCAATTCGGCGACGGGCGCCGTCTATATTGTCAAGCCGAAGATGCACGGGCCGGACGAAGTCGCCTTC
>DASZTU010000427.1:0-2006 GCA_035547975.1 Devosiaceae bacterium
CCACGGTGAGGCTCACGCCCTTGAGGGCTTTGACGCCGTGCTGCCCGCCAAAGGTCTTGACGATGTTGCGCGCCTCGATGGTGGTCACGGCAGCCCTCCGCGGCCATCCTGCGCGAAACGGTGGCAGGCGACCTCGTGGCCGGGGCCGGCCGGCGTCCAGCCGGGAGACACCCGCTCGCAGAGGCCCGCCACGGCAACGGGGCAGCGCGTGCTGAACGGGGCTGCGTCGCCCAGCGTCCCGGGCCGGGGCGCCTGGCCCGGAATGGGCCGCAGCGGATTCGCGCGGCTCGAGGATAGCGTCGGGGCCGAACGCAGCAGCCCGCGCGTATAGGGGTGGCAGGGATCGTCGAGCACGGTTCGGACCGGCCCGCGTTCCACCGCCTTGCCCGCATACATGACCAGCAGGTCGCCCCCGATCTCGGCGGCGAGGCCCAGATCGTGGGTGACGAAGATCAGGGCGAGGCCGAGCTCGTCCTTGAGGCGGCGCAGCAGCTCGACGATCTGCGCCTGGATCGAGACGTCGAGGTTGGTCGTGGCTTCGTCGGCGATGATCAGCGAGGGCGAGCAGGCGAGCGCAAGGGCGATGGCGACGCGCTGGCGCAGGCCCCCCGAGAGCTCGGAGGGGTAGGACTTCATGCGCCTCGCCGCGTCCGGGAAACCGGCCATGCCGAGCACTTCGACCGTCCGGGCCCGCGCTTCCTCGCGGCTGCAGCGCCGGTGATCCCGGATCACGTCTAAGATCTGATGCTCGACCGTGATCAGCGGGTTGAGGGCGGCGGTCGGGTCCTGGAAGATCATGGCGATTTCGGCGCCGCGGATGGTGCGCCATTGCCGCTCGTCGGCGCGCAGCAGGTCGCGGTCGCGCCAGAGGATGTGCCTCCCCGTCACCGAGGCCGCCTTCGGCACGATGCCGAGCAGGGCCTGGCAGACCATCGACTTGCCCGAGCCGGATTCCCCGGCGATGACGAGGCTCTGCCCCGCCTCGAGCGACAGCGAGACATCGTCGACGACCTTGATCGGGCCGCTGCGGCCCGGAAAGCTGATCGTGAGGCCGTCGACAGAAAGGGCTTCGGCCATCAGGCGTCTCCCTCGCGCGAGCGGATGGCGTCGCGCCGGCCCTGGAGGCCGTCGCCTATGAGGACGAGGCTCAGCGAGGTGACGACGATCGCGGCGCCGGGAAACAGCGTCAGCCACCACGAGGAGGTCATGTAGTTCTTGCCGTCGAGCATGATGCCGCCCCAGCTCGGCGTCGGGGGCTGCACGCCCATGCCGAGGAACGAGAGGGTCGCCTCGAAGACGATCATGGCGGCCATCTGCATGGCGGCGAGGACGAGGAGGCTCGGCAGCACGGAGGGGAAGACGTGGAACATGGCGATGCGGAGCGGGGAGGCGCCGATGACCGATGCCGCCTTGACGTAGTCCTTGCCCCGCTCCTGGAGCGCGATCGAGCGGACGACGCGGGCCGCGCCGGCCCAGGCGGCGAGCACCATCAGGAGGATCAGCACCGGGATCGAGGGCCGAACGGCGCTGGTGATGGCGATGGCGAGAAGGACGTAAGGGAAGGCCAGCTGGATGTCGATGACGCGGTCGACGATGACGCGCAGCGGTTTTGGGCCGAAGGCGCCCAGCATGCCCATCACGGTGCCGGTGAGGAGCGAGCCGATCATCCCCACGCCGGCGACGACGAGCGAAATCCGGCCGCCATAGAGGACGCGCGCCACGAGATCGCGGCCGACCGCGTCGGTGCCGAACGGATGGGCCGGCGAGGGCGGCAGGCGGACGGCCCTGAGGTCGATCGCCGTCGGCCCCTTCGGCTGGAGGATCGGCGCGCACAGGGCGGCCAGAATGACGAGGACGAGCAGCAACACCCCCGCCACGAGGGGGGGATTGAGGCGCAACCGTCTGAGGATTGACGGTCGCGCCTCGGTCCCGCCGATGTCCGCGAGACCTGTCGTCACGCACCGAACCCCGGGAGGAGGGCATATGAACCGGTGCGGGGATAGGTC
>DASZTU010000428.1:0-17575 GCA_035547975.1 Devosiaceae bacterium
TGGGGGTGGAGGCAAGCGCAGCGCCCGCGGCGCACCCCCACCCGGCTGCCGCCACCCTCCCCACAAGGGGGAGGGAGACTCGCGGTCCGCGCCTCTCCCTATTGCCCGGGGGTGGTGCCTTCCGAGCGTGGCCCTGCCCATAACCAGCCCTCATGGTGAGCCTGTCGAAACCATGAGGGCCAAGCCCCCCGTCCGGCCCCACCGCCTTCATCGTCAGATGCCGATTGAGTGACGTACCTCCATCATGCTAGCGTCCCGCTGCCGTCCACCTCCCGGACCGGCATCGCCACCCACCGCCTTCTCCCACGCAGCGCCGCCCGGCGCCCGCGGCGTTCCAACGGGTGGCCGTCTCGACAACACGAAAGCATTCGGCAGGAGCAGATCATGCAGTATCGCCGCCTGGGCAAATCGGGCCTCAAAGTCTCGGAATTCTCGTTCGGGGCCTGGGTCACCTTCCACAAGCAGGTCGGGGAGGACGACGCCGCCTCGATCATGGGCTACGCCTACGACAACGGCATCAACTTCTTCGACAATGCCGAAGGCTATGAGCAGGGCAATGCCGAGCTGGTGATGGGCGAGGCCCTCAAGGCCCTCAACTGGAGCCGCGACAGCTATGCCGTCTCCTCAAAGGTGTTCTGGGGCGGGCAGAAACCGACGCAGATCGGACTTTCGGCCAAGCACATCACCGATGCCTGCCACGCGGCGCTCAAGCGCCTGCGCGTCGACTACCTCGACCTCTATTTCTGCCATCGCCCCGACATCGACACGCCCATCGAGGAGACGGTCAGGGCGATGCACAACCTGATCGTCCAGGGCAAGGTGCTCTACTGGGGCACCTCGGAATGGAGCGCGCAGCAGCTGACCGAAGCCTATGCGGTGGCGCGGGCGCACGACCTCACGCCGCCGACCATGGAGCAGCCCGAATACAACCTCTTCCGGCGCGAGAAGGTCGAGGCGGAGTTCTTGCCGCTCTACGACCTCTTCGGGCTCGGGACGACGATCTGGTCGCCGCTCGCCTCGGGCATTCTGACCGGCAAGTACAACAACGGCATTCCCGCCGACAGCCGGATTGCCCTCCCCGGTTACGAGTGGCTGAAAGCGCGGCTCGAGAGCGACAAGGGCAAGGACGAGCTCGCCAAGGTTTCCAAGCTCGCCAAGCTCGCCGATGAGGCGGGAATGCCGATCCACCACCTGGCGCTGCTCTGGTGCCTCCAGAACCCGCACGTTTCGACGGTGATCCTCGGGGCCTCAAAGCTCAGCCAGCTCAAGGACAACCTCAAGGCGCTCGATTCGAAGGCGAAGATGACCCCGGACCTCGTGGCGAAGATCGAAGCCATCGTCGGCAACAAGCCGGCCGGCCCGCAGCGCTTCGGGCAATAGGGGGCGACGCGCCCTCCACTGTGCCTCGCATGCCCCCTCCTCCACTGCCAAAGGTGGTGGAGGGGGGTGAGCCCCGCGTGACGCCGGATCGCGGCTGCGCTATGCCACCCCCCATGCCGCAGAACCTCACGACCATCGGCTTCGACGCCGACGATACGCTCTGGCACAACATGAAGTTCTACGACCTCACGGAAGCGAGGTTCGCCGAGCTCCTCGCGGACTACGCGGCGCCGGAGCAGCTCGCGGCGCGGTTGCTCGCGGCGGAGCGGCAGAACCTCAGGCTCTACGGTTTCGGCATCAAGGGGTTCACCCTCTCGATGATCGAGACGGCGATCGAGGTGACCGAGGGGCGGGTGCCGGCGCGCGTCCTCGGGGACATTCTCGAGGCCGGGCGCGAGATGCTGAGCCACCCCGTCGAGACGCTGCCCCATGCCCGCGAAGCGCTCGAGGCGCTGGCCGAAACGCACCGGCTGGTGCTGATCACCAAGGGCGACCTCTTCGACCAGGAGCGCAAGGTCGCCGCTTCCGGCCTCGGCGACTATTTTGCGGCGGTCGAGATCGTCAGCGACAAGACCGCCTCGACCTATGCCCGGCTCTTCGCCCGCTATGGCGATGGGCCGGAGCACGCGCTGATGGTGGGCAATTCGCTCAAGTCGGACGTGGTGCCGGCGCTCGCGACCGGCGCCTGGGGCGTCTATGTCCCGCACGACATCACCTGGGCGATCGAGCACGAGGAGGAGCCAGCGACCGCAGCGCGCTATCGCCGGATCAGGGATTTGGGCCGGCTGGCGGGAGTTGTGGCGGAGATCGGGTGATGCAACCCCTCCCTCCTCCCGTCGTGGGAGTAGACCTGATCCCGGGGTGATCACGGAGCTCGAGATGGGCGAGGGGCAGCCCCACGCTCGGTGCCTGTGGCCGACCCCTCATCCGGCGCTGCGCGGCACCTTCTCCCCCACGGGGAGAGGAAGAGGCGCCCCTGGCCCATGGTTCGAGGCTCGCTGCGCTCGCACCTGACCGTGAGGTCGGTGGAAGACTGCGCGCACCATGAGAAATCCCCCGCCCCGCACCAAGCCAAATCCCGAGACCTCGTCCTGAGGTGCGAGCGGAGCGAGCCTCGAAGGACGCTGGCTAATACCCGATCCCGCCCTCGCGCCCGGTCTGGCCGCGGTGCCGCAGAAAATGGTCGGCGAGAACGCAGGCCAGCATCGCCTCGCCGATCGGGACGGCGCGGATGCCGACGCAGGGGTCGTGGCGGCCCTTGGTCGAAACCTCCGTCTCCTCGTTGGCGGTGGTCACGGTGCGGCGTGGGGTCAAAATCGACGAGGTCGGCTTGACGGCAAAGCGGGCGACGATCGGATCGCCGTTCGAAATGCCGCCAAGAATGCCGCCGGCGTGGTTCGACAGGAAATAGGGTCCGTGGTTGCCGGCGCGCATCTCGTCGGCGTTGTCGATGCCCGTCAGGCTCGCCGCTTCCATGCCCGCCCCGATCTCGACGCCCTTGACGGCGTTGATCGACATCAGCCCCGCGGCGATATCGGCGGAAAGCTTGCCATAGATCGGGGCGCCCCAGCCGGGCGGCACGCCTTCGGCCACCACCTCGATCACCGCGCCGACGGACGAGCCGGCCTTGCGGATGGAATCGAGGTAGCCTTCCCACATGGCCGCCGCCCTGGCGTCGGCGCAGAAGAAGGGGTTCTTGTCCACCTCCTGCCAATCGAAATTGGCGTAGTCGATCCGGTGCGGGCCCATCTGCACGAGGCTCCCGCGGATTTTCACGGTGGGGATCACCAGCCGGGCGATGGCACCCGCCGCCACCCGGGCCGCCGTTTCGCGCGCGGAGGCCCGGCCCGACCCCCGGTAGTCGCGGATGCCGTATTTCTGGTGGTAGGTGAAATCGGCGTGGCCGGGGCGGTACTTGTCCTTGATCTCGGAATAATCCTTGGAGCGCTGGTCGGTGTTCTCGATCAAGAGCGAAATCGGCGTGCCGGTGGTCTTGAGCACGCCGTCGCGCTCATCCTCGAAGGTGCCGGAGAGGATGCGGACGATATCCTCCTCGCGCCGCTGCGTGGTAAACCGCGACTGGCCGGGCTTGCGGCGATCGAGGTCGCGCTGGATCACCTCCGCCGAAATCGGAATGCCGGGCGGGCAGCCATCGACCACCACCCCGATCGCCGGGCCGTGGCTCTCGCCCCAGCTGGTGAAGCGGAACATCTGGCCGAAGGTGTTGTAGGACATGGGCGCCTCGCGGGAACGCGGGGGTTCTAGGCAGCGGGCGCGAGCCCGTCAATCGACCCAGCTTTCCACCCGCAGGCCGGGAACGCGGGAGAACTCGCCAAGATTGGCGGTGATCAGGGTCAAGTCGAGGGCTACGGCGTGCGCAGCGATCCAGAGATCGTTCGGCCCGATGGGCGTTCCAGCTTCCTGGAGGCGAGAGCGTATGTCGGCGTAAATCAGGTCGACCGGCGGCTCGAGTGGCAGCACGGCGATCCGGGCGAGAATTTCGTCAACCTCGCGCTTGAGCCGGGCCGACTTGCGGCGGACGGCGCCGAAGCGCAGTTCGGCCGCAACCACGAGGCTGGTGCAAAGGTTTTCCGGGCCGTAGGCTTCAGCGCGGTACCAAAGGGAATCCTGCCGCATCAGGGCGGAGATGATATTGGTGTCGAGCATGGCCCTGAAGGCGGTCACAGCTCGACATCATCGAGTGGGAGTAGGTCGTCGTCATCGATGTCCGGCCATTCCTGACTGTCCAGGGGGCCGTATTCCTTGATGACGTCGAGGAAACTCCTGCCCGGCTTCTCCTTGGGCTCGATGACGAGCCGGTCGCCTTCCTTGCGCATCACCGCTTCGCTGCCCGGCAGCTCGAATTCCACCGGAATGCGAACAGCCTGGTTGCGGCCATTGCGGAACAGCCTGACTGTGCGCGCCTCGCTCATCGGTGACTTTCCTTCCAACATATGCGCAAGACATATGCTTGAGAGCTCCGCGGTTCAATCGTCCCAGCTGGCGCCGGCCGGATAGACCACCGCGCGCCCGTCGAGGAAGTGCACGACCGAGTCCTGGGGCGGGAACCAGTTAACCGTCTTCTCGTGGTCGTAGCCCTCGATGAGATGCATCAGGACGCGCAGCAGTCCGCCATGCGCCACGATGATCGCCGGCCCGCCCAGCGACCGGCCGAAATCGGCGACCCGCTCCGCGAGATCAGCGTAGCTCTCCCCATCCGGCGGCCGGAAGTGCCAGAAGCCCGCGTCGCGCTCGCCGGCAATCGCCATCTCGCCGGCCGCAAGCTCGGTGTGAAGGCGGCCCTCGTAGATGCCGAAGGAAATTTCGGTGAGGCGCGGATCGATCGTCACCACGGGCAAGGGCGGCGGCAGCTGCGCCCTGACGCGGTCCATGGTTTCGCGCGTCCGCCCCAGGGGCGACACGTACCACGCAAAGTCCGCCGGCGAACGCCCCGCCCGGGCGAGGAGCTGGCCCAGCAGCCGGCCGTTCTCATCGGCCTGCCCGCGTCCGACGTCGTTGAGCGGAATGTCGCGTGCGCCCTGGTAGCGCCCCTCGGCGTTCCAGTTCGTCTGGCCATGCCGGATGAAGTAGATTTCGGGCCAGTCAGCGCCGCGCATGCAAGGGCTTGCCTCCGGAAAAACGGCTCGAACTTACGTGCCGCGCCGGACGGCGCAAGCCGACTTCCGTTGGACGGATCGTCGCGGCGGGAGAAACTCAGGCGCCGGTTGCGGCGGTCGCTTCCTCGATCGTCATCCCGACCACACTGAAGCCGGCATCAACATAGTGCACCTGTCCCGTCACCCCGTTGGCGAGGCCGGAGAGCAGATAGGCGGCGGCGCCGCCGACATCCTCGATGCTGACATTGCGGCGCAGCGGCGAATTGGCCTCCTGGAAGTGGAGCATGGTCCTCAGGCCCGCAATGCCCGAGGCGGCCAGCGTCTTGATCGCCCCGGCCGAAATGGCGTTGACCCGGATTCCCTTGGGCCCGAGGTCGGCGGCGAGATAGCGCACCGAGGCCTCGAGGGCCGCCTTCGCCACCCCCATGACGTTGTAGTTGGGGATCACCTTCTCGGAGCCGTAATAGGTCAGAGTCAGGAGCGAAGAACCGGGCCCCATCAGCGCCTCCGCGCGCTTGGCAACGGCCGTGAACGAATAGACCGAGATGTTCATGGTCAGGGCGAAATTGTCGGCGGAGGTATCGATGTAGCGGCCCTCGAGCTCATCCTTGTTGGAGAACCCGATGGCGTGGACGAGGAAATCGAGCCTGCCCCACTTCTGCCGGATCGCCTCGAAGGTTGCGTCCATGGCCGGCCCGTTGGTCACGTCGCACTCGACGAGCGTCGAGACACCGATCTCGGCCGCGAGGGGCTCGACCCGCTTCTTAAGTGCTTCACCCTGGTAGGAAAAGGCGAGCTCGGCGCCCTGCTCGTGGCATGCCTTGGCAATGCCCCAGGCAATGGAGCGATTGTTCGCCACGCCCATGATCAGCCCGCGCTTGCCGTCGAGAAGGCCCATCTTCGTCCCCGCAATATCCTGCCCGCTTTTGGCACGGCCAAAGGGGGTGGGGCAAGTTGTGGCTTCTCGGCAGCAGCGCGCCAGACTATGGTCGCCGGCGATGTCCCTCTCCTCCCCCGAAATCATTGCGGGACTCGCCGGCCTCATCGGCGAGGGTGCCGTGCTGGCCGAGCCGGCGCGCATGGCCGGGTTCCTCAACGAACCGCGCAAGCGCTTTCACCGGCCCGCGGTCGCGGTCGCCCTGCCCGGGAGCGTCGCGGAGGTGCAGGCGGTAGCCGCTTGGGCGGACAGGCACGGCGTCGCGCTCATTCCACAGGCCGGCAATACCGGCCTCGTCGGGGCGCAGGTGCCCCTCAGCGGGCGCGAGGTGATCCTCAGCGTGCAGCGCCTCAAGGCGGTGCGGGCGATCGATGCGCCGGCCGGCCACATGACGGTCGAGGCGGGTCTCACCCTGCAGGAGGTGCACGAAGCGGCGGAGGCGGCCGGCGCGATATTTCCCCTCTGGATCGCCTCGCAGGGCTCCGCCCGGATCGGCGGGGTGCTCTCCAGCAATGCCGGGGGCGTCCAGGTGCTGGCGTTCGGCAATGCACGCGAGCTCTGCCTCGGCGTCGAGGCGGTTCTCGCCGATGGCCGGCTCTATGGCGGGCTCAATGCGCTCAAGAAGGACAACACGGGGTACGACCTCAAGGACCTTCTGGTGGGTGCCGAGGGGACGCTGGGCATCATCACCGCGGCGACACTGAAGCTCTTTCCCAAGCCCGAGGGGCAGGAGACCGCGCTTTGCAGCGTGCAGTCGCCGGAGGAGGCGCTGGCGCTCTTTTACGCGATCCGCGACCGGGTGGGCTCGCGGCTCACGGCATTCGAGCTCGTGCCGCGGCTCGGCCTCGAAATTCAGCTTCGCCACAAAATGCTCGACGGCGATCCAACGGCGGGCCCCTCGCCCTGGTACGCGCTGGTCGAAGTCAACCGCATGCGCGGGGGGCTCCCCGGCGCTTTGCAGGAGGCGCTCGAGGCCGCCCTGGCCGAGGGACTCCTCGGCAATGCGGTCGTTGCGGAGTCGGAAGCGGACCGCGCGCGGATGTGGGCCTTTCGCGAGCAGATGAGCGAGTGCCAGAGCCGGGAAGGCGCCTCCATCAAGCACGACGTGTCGGTGCCGGTCGCGGCCGTGCCGCAACTCATTGCCGAGGGTTCCGCCGCGGTCGAAGCCGCCATCCCCGGCGTACGGCCCTGCCCGTTCGGCCATCTCGGCGACGGCAACATCCATTTCAACCTGAGCCAGCCGATCGGCGCCGACCCCAAAGCCTTCATGGCGCTCGAAACCGTCGCCAACGACGTGATCTACGAGGCGGTGCTGCGGCTCGGTGGCTCGGTTTCGGCCGAGCACGGCATCGGGCAGATGAAGACGGCGCTGCTCAAGCGCGTCAAGGATCCGGTCGCGATCGAGATGATGCGTGCCATCAAGAAGGCCCTCGACCCCAACGGCATCCTCAACCCCGGCAAGGTGCTGGGATGACGCCGGAGCCGAACGCTGCAAGCGTCGCGCTGATCGAGGGGCAACGCGTCTTCCTCATCCAGCGCGCCTTCGATCCGCTCCGGGGCCTCTGGACGTTTCCGGGCGGGCGACGGGAGGCCGGGGAGACGATCGAAGAGACCGCCATTCGTGAGGTGCAGGAGGAACTCGGTCTCGTGCTCGCCGACTTGCGGCCGGTGATGGCGTTTCCGATCAGCGGCGGCTATCACCTCCAGGTGTTTGCGACGTGCGCCTTCACGGGCGCCATCAGCCCATCGCCCGAGGTCGCGGACTACGGCTGGTTCCTGCCCGAGGCGATCGCCGGCCGCCCGACGACGCCGGCGCTCGCGGAGGTGGTGGCCCGGGCTTTCGCGGCGGTCGGGCCGGGGTGAAGCTTGGAAGCGCCCCTGTTCCCCGCTAGATTCAAAGGCATGAAGCCCGCCCTCCTCCTCATCCTGCTCGTTGCCCTGCCGATTCGCCCGGCGCTGGCCGTCGATCCGCTCTACGAGCCCCAGCTCGAACACCTGAGCGAGGTCCTGGGCAGCCTCTATTTCCTGGCGCCGCTCTGCCAGCCGGGCGGCAAGGACTGGCGCGTCGAAATGAGCGAACTCATCGCCGCCGACAAGGCGGACGACGATCGCAAGCAGCGGCTCGCGGGCGCCTTCAACAACGGCTACGAATCCTATGCGCGGCTCTATCGAAGCTGCACCGAATCGGCGCGGGCCGCGATGACGAAGCTCCTCGGCGAGGCCGAGCAGACGGCCCGCGACATTCACGCCCACTACGCCGAATAGGCGGCGGCACGGCCGTTAAGTAAAACCCCTAGCCGGACATTAACCCTTCGCTTACTTCCGGGGCGCCGGTCGGTGTCCCGCGTGCTACCCCGGGATGCATGTCGGACAGCAAGACGATCTTCGCCCCGGGCCTCGAGCCCCTGGCCGAGAATGAAACCGAACAGCGCCAGATGGCGCTCGAATATCTCGCCGAGGCGTGGAACACAGCGGAGGCGGATGGCGTCGAGAGCGAAGCGTTGGCGCACGCGTCGCTGTTCGCCGCGCTCGCGACCCTGGTGCGGCTCCACGGCGACGACGCGGTCGCCCAGCTCGTTTCCGCCCTGCCCGACCGCATTCGCGCCGGCGAATATCACCTCGACCGTTCGCTGCAGTAGCGCGTCCGGCGCTTGCAAAGCGCTTGCGGCAACGCCACCTTTGTCGAGCGTCGGGAGTGTGCTCACCCGGCGCTCACGAGGCTCCCATGACCATCCGTCTTCGCCCTCACCGCGTGCCGTTTCGCTTTGCCGGCCCGGACGCCCAGAAACTCCTCAACGACGTTCTCACCGCGCGGATCGTTGCCGAGGCGGGGCCATTGCGCTGGTGGGCCCTGCTCTCGCCGCAGGGCAAGGTACAGGCCGAGGGCCTCGTCGGCTGGGCCGACGGGGCGTTCTGGCTCGACGCCGACGCTTCGGTCGCGGACGGGTTCTTCAAGCGCATGCGCATGTACAAGCTGCGCGCCCAGCTGGAGATCGAAGATCTGCGGGGCAGCCACCGGGTCGGCTGGACGGATGAGGCGGAGGAGGGCGGCGAGGCCGATGGGCGCGACACCTCGCTCGGCCGGCGCGTGATCGCGACGACTGCCGACGCGGCGGTATGGGCGGCTGCCGATGACCGCTTTGCGCGCCGGCGCATCTCGGCCGGGGTTGCCGAACTCGGGCCCGACTTCGCTCCCGACAGCGTCTTCCCCCACGACATCGGCATGGATTTCCTTGGCGGAGTCGATTTCCGCAAAGGCTGCTATATCGGCCAGGAAGTGGTGAGCCGGATGCAGCATCGCGGCACGGCGCGGCGGCGACCGGTCATCGTTGCCGGCGTGCCGGACGGCGCGGCGGCCGGGGCCCCCGTCGTCATCGCCGACCGCGAAGCCGGGACCATCGGCACGCCCGTCGATGGCGAGGCGGTGGCGATCATCCGGCTCGACCGTGTCGACGAGGGCGCCCGCCCGACGATCGGCGGGCTTCCCGTGGAGCTGCGCCTGCCGTCCTGGGCGACCTATCATTTCGGCGAAGCCACGGCCGAGGCCTGAACGGCCCGGCCTTCCCTGCCCTTTCCCGAATCGCCCGCCGCCCGCTAGGCTCGCCCAAGGGGGCAAGGTGATGGCTCGGGCAAGCACACGGGCGTGGCAGCGCATGCTGAGCGGGCGGCGGCTCGATATTCTCGACCCCTCCCCGGTCGACGTCGAAATATCGGACATCGCGCACGGGCTGGCGCGGGTGGCGCGCTGGAACGGCCAAACGGCGGGCGACTATCCGTTTTCGGTAGCGCAGCATTCGGTGCTGGTGCTCGCCATCTTTCGCGGGCTGGTCCCCGGGGCCCCCGACCGCGACGCGCTCCATGCCCTGCTGCACGACGCACCCGAATATGTGATGGGCGACATCATCTCCCCTTTCAAGGCGGCGATGGGCGGCAACTACAAGGCGGTCGAGCAGCGCCTCCAGGCGGCCATCCACATCCGCTTCGCCCTCCCCGCCGAACCACCGAGTGCGCTGGCGCGGACGATCAAGAAAGCCGACAAGCAGGCCGCCTTCTTCGAGGCGACCGAGCTCGCCGGGTTCTCGCGCGACGAGGCGCGGACGTTCTTCGGCGAGCCGAGCCTCGCCGCGTTCGACATCGACGGCTTCGACATACTGATCCGCCCCTGGCCGACGCAGCAGGCGCACGACCGCTTTCTCGGCGCCTTCGAGCAGCTCGGCGGCGGCAGGTAAGCCCGTCCCCCCCTGTGGGAATTAACACTAACGTTCGGTTGCTTTTGACCCCGACCCGGAGAGGGTTGATGAAGCGTTAACTGGTGTATCAAACGTTAACGGCAGGGTGGCATGGGGCAGTCGCTTCGCAGCAAGCTCGTCGCGGGAACGGTCGGGGCCGCGGTGATCGGCGGCCTCGCGACGCTGGGCGGGATCATCATGCCGGCCGTCGAGAGCCTTGCGAGCGAAACGGCTCCCGAGGCGGTGATGCCTGTTTTGGCTCCCCCGGCCCTGCCCGGGAAGGCCCTCGCGACCGACCTCGTCAAGGTCGATGGCGACTATTACGCGATCGGCACGGAACCGGGCGTCTCGCTCGAGGCCGACGATTCATCGGTGATCCGCAAGATCGCCTATGGCCGCACGAGCTTTGTTACGGTCGCAACGACGGAGAGCGGGGTCTATTCGAGCGAAGCCCTGACTAATCCGCACGTCCGCTATCCGGGCATCTATGTCGATCCCCTGCGGCTGCACTTCTTTCCGAGCGGCAAGCTCCTCGGCTGGTCGCGCCTCACCGGCTGGACGAGCATCCCCCTCCTCGACGCTCATTCCTTCGGCTTCCTAGATGCGAACGCGCCGCCGGCGAGCCAGGATGGCGTCTGCGTCTCCGACACGGAGGCCGGCGGCTGTCGCTGAGCGAGTCGCTTCAGGGACTTGCGGTCAGGCGTTCCTGAACTTGTAGAAGATGTGCATGCCGATCTTGGTGACGCGCCTCAGGCGCGGGGCCCAGTCCGGATAGACATAGGTCGCGTGATAGTGGGTCGCGTTGCCGACCTCGGGCAGGTAGAGCTCGCCTGCGGCCACCTTCTGCGCGATTTCCTCCGCCTGCTTCCAGGGGCCCGGCTCGTTGACCGCCTCCGGGATGCCGTCGCAGGCAAAGGAGAACTGGCAGCCATTGCGGCGCCAGGAATCCTGGAACACCACCCCGCAGATGGTTTTGGGATAAAGCGGATGGGCGAGGCGGTTCATCACGACCTGCGCCACCGCCACCTGCCCGCGATAGCTCTCGCTGCGCGCCTCGAAATAGACCGCCTGGGCGAGGCAATTGATATCCTTGGCCGAATACTTGGTCGTTGGCACCGCCGGGAACACGGTGACCGGCGCATCTTCGCGGGCATAGGCGAGCTGCGTCGAGAGCGTCGCCGGCACGGGGATTTTCGGATCGAGGGTAGGCGCCGACGCGGAATCGATGGCGTTGAGCGCCGAGGTTTCCCCGATGGACCCCGTGGTCGTGGGATCGATGGAAGCGACCGCGACGGACGGGCGGGCGGGTGCCGGCGCCGGCGGGGCGGTCGCAGCCACAGTCGAATCCGGCTTCTGCGTCGCGGCGGCGACCGGGACGGCGGCGGCGTTGTTGCTGTTGGCCAAAGAGGCGATGCGGGTGCGCACCTCGTCGAAGGTCCGCGTCAGCGAGAGCACATCGACGGTTGGACGAAGACGGTCGGTCTTCATGGCTTCGTTGGGGCCGACGAACGTGCCCGCCATCTCGAACAGATGCCCGACCGAACCGCTGATGACCGGCGCGCCATCCTTGAAGCTGATGGTCGCCTCGGCCACGTGCAGCACCGGCGCGGGGGGCAAGACCTCGCCGTTGCCCGGTCCGAGAGCCGCCTGCGTCAGCCCGACGTAGGAGAGGATCGCCATGAGGCCCCCGGCCATGAGCCGGATGGCGATGTAGTCGGCGCGTGCCCGTCTGTCGCTGCCAAGCCGATAACGCAGGGAACTCAAAACGCAGGTACTCTCACTACGGCCACAAAGGGTACGCGCCGGCAGTGGCTAAAATGCCGGCCTTTTCGATGATGCGCCGTTAGGGTTAGCTTCGCGTAAACGGGCGGATTGGGCCCGTGTGCAGCCGCGCCGAGTTAATGCCGGGGCGAAAACCCGGCCAATTCAGGCGAAATTCAGCCCGCGGCCTGTGCCAGGGCGAGACGGGCGACCGGCACGCGATAGGGCGAGGAACTCACATAATCGACGCCCAGCCGGGCGAAGAAGCCGAGCGAGGCCGGGTCGCCGGCGTGCTCGCCACAGATGCCGATCTTGAGGTTCGGATTGGCGGCCCGCCCGCGCGCAATGGCGAGGGAAATCAATTCGCCCACGCCCTTCTGGTCGAGCGTGACGAACGGATCGTCGGCATAGAGCCCCTTGCGCTGGTAGGCGGCGAGGAAGGCCGGCGCATCGTCGCGCGAAATGCCGAAGGTCGTCTGCGTGAGATCGTTGGTGCCGAACGAAAAGAAGTCCACCTGCCGCGCGATGTCGCCGGCGCGCAGGGCCGCGCGCGGCAGCTCGATCATGGTGCCGAAGGCAAAGCGCCGGCGCGCCTCCGCTTCGATCCCGGACTGCTCGACGAGCGTCATGACGCGATCGCGGATCCAGGTCACCTCGCTCGCTGTCGAAACGAACGGCACCATCACCTCGAGGGTGACCGGCTCGTTTTGCCGGCCCGTCGCGGCGCGGACGCCGGCCAGGAGGGCCGCCATCTGCATTTCAAGGATTTCCGGGTAGGTGATCGCGAGGCGAACGCCGCGATGGCCGAGCATGGGGTTGACCTCGGCCAGCCGCTCAAGGCGGCGCCGGAGCGCCCGCACGGCAAGCCCCAGCGAAGCGGCGGTCTCCTCGATGTCCTCGTCTGAGCGCGGCAGGAACTCGTGCAGCGGCGGATCGAAGAGCCGCACGGTTACCGGGCGGCCGGCCATGGTGGTGAAGAGGGCCGAATAGTCTTCCGTCTGGTAATCGACGAGCCCGGTGAGCGCCGCCGAACGGTCCGCCTCGTCCTCGGAGAGGATCAGGCGGCGCAATGCCACCATGCGCTCGGGCGAGAAGAACATGTGCTCGGATCGCGCGAGGCCGATGCCTTCGGCGCCGAACGACAGCGCCGTTTGCGCCGCCTCCACGGTTTCGGCGTTGGTGCGCACCCCGATCGCGCGCGCCTCGTCCGACCAGCCGAGGAGCTTGCCCATCGCGCCCCCGATGTGGGGCTGGCTGAGAGGCAGGCCGCCCACATAAACCGCCCCGTCCGAGCCATCGATGGTGAGCCGGTCGCCGGCGTGGAACACCTTTTCGCCGATGCTGCAGCGCAATTCGGCCGGATCCACGGAGAGGCTGCGGACCGCCGCCACGCAGGGCTTGCCGATGATGCGCGCCACGAGCGCCGCGTGACTGGTCATGCCGCCGCGCGCCGTGAGGATGCCGGTCGCCGCCTTCATGCCGTCGATGTCGGCCGGGCCGGTTTCGTTGACGACGAGGATGCAGTGGCGGCCCCGGGCGCGCATGCGGGCCGCGTCTTCCGGCGTGAACACGATGACGCCGCTCGCCGCGCCGGGCGAGACGCCGAGGCCATGGGCAAGGGCGCGCGAGGCGCCGTCGGAGCGGATGCGCGGGTGGAGAAGCTGGGTCAGGCGCGCCGGATCGATGTGGCGCACCGCCTCGCGGCGGCTCCAGGCGCCGCGATTGACGCGGTCGACGGCGGCCTCCACCTCGGCGGCGGCGCTCGCCTGGAGCGGGCGGGCCGAGACCAGCCGGATACCGCCGATCTCGGCCGAGACGAGGCACGCCATGTGCTGCCCGGCGGCGCGGTCGAGGATGTCGATCAGCGGGCCGGCGGCGCCCAGCCGCGTGTCGAGCGTATCGCCGGTCGCCGGCATCGGCCCGATTTCGCCGGTCGCGGGGTCGCGCGTGAGGAAGGTGACGAGATCGCCTTCGGCCATCGCCTGGACGATGACGATCTGGCGCTCGGGGTCCTCGAGTGCCGCGCCATAGGAATCGAAGGCATCTCCGATCGCCCGGCCCAGGGGGCTACCGGGATCGACCGACTCGGCTTCGTTGCGCGGCGCCGGAATGCCCGTGACCGCCGGCATGAGGCCGCTGGTGTGACGCTCGGCGGAGGTGCGGACCACGAGCGGGGGCGGCGTGCCATGGCGATCAACGAGCCGGAACAGCGTTGCGACCCAGTGCCGCCGGAGCCGGTCGTCGCGCTGCCGGCGCTCGGCCTGGAGGCCTTCCCAGGCGGCGCGGCTCAGCGCAATCGTCGGCACGACCGGGAACCTCGCCTCGAAGGCGGCGTGAATCCAGCGCGCCTTGCCGACCAGCAGGCTGGCCTGGCGCGCAGAAAGACCGGCCGTCCCGAAGGCGGGCGCAATCGCGAACATTTCCAGCGCCACTGTCACGGCCCGTCCCAATTCCTGAGCAAAAACCATATTGCGCGGCCAACCCACCGCCGCAACAGCCCTTGACTCGCCCCCCGGCAGAAAGCATCTCGATGCCCATGGAAAAACGGCCGCAACTTGACATCGTGCTGTGCGCGCCGCGCGGTTTCTGCGCGGGCGTCGACCGGGCGATCCAGATCGTCGAGCTGGCGCTCGAAAAGTACGGCGCGCCGGTCTATGTGCGCCATGCCATCGTACACAACAAATACGTGGTCGACGGCCTGAGTGCGAAGGGCGCCGTATTCGTCGAGGAGCTCGACGAAATCCCGGCCGGGACGGATGCGCCAGTGGTCTTTTCCGCGCACGGGGTGCCCAAGGCGGTGCCGGCCGATGCGCAGGCGCGGAAGATGTTCTTCCTCGATGCCACCTGCCCGCTCGTCAGCAAGGTGCATGTGGAGGCACAGCGGCATTTCAACGAGGGCCGCGAAATCGTCCTCATCGGCCACCGCGGCCACCCCGAGGTCGTGGGCACCATGGGCCAGCTTCCGGCTGGCGCGATCAGCCTCGTCGAGACCGTGGCCGATGCGGAAGCCTTTGCACCTCGTGATCCCGAACGGCTGGCCTTCGTCACCCAGACGACGCTGAGCGTCGACGACACATCGGCGATCGTTGCGGTGCTGCGCCGGCGTTTCCCAGCCATCGCGCTGCCGCACAAGGAAGACATCTGCTACGCCACCACCAACCGGCAGGAAGCGGTCAAGCGGGTTGCGCCGGCTGTCGACGCGATGATCGTCGTGGGCTCGCCGAATTCCTCCAATTCGCTGCGGCTGGTCGAAGTTGCCCAGCGCGCGGGCTGCGCCAACGCGATGCTCGTCGAGCGCGCCGCCGAAATCGACTGGCCGCGCTTCGACCATGTTCAACGCCTCGGCGTCACCGCCGGCGCATCGGCGCCCGAGACGCTGGTCGATGAGATCATCGAGGCTTTCGGCCAGCGCTTCGACATCCGGGTCGCGGCGAGCGGCACGCAGCGCGAAGCCATCGTCTTCAACCTGCCGCGCGACCTCAGGGCGCCAGCAACCGCATGAGCGAACCGGAGATCGTGCTCGAGACGGAGCGCCTGCGGTTGACCAACTGGCTCCCCCATCACATCGACGACCTCATGGCGCTCCATGGCGACCCGGAGGTCTCCCGCTACCTCAGCGTCGACGGCCGTCCCGATAGCCGCGCGCAGGCCGAGGCCCGGCTGAAGCTCTGGGCCGACAACTTCGCAACCCACCGGATGGGCAAGCTCCGCATCACCCGGCGGAGCGACGGCGCCTTCCTCGGGCGTGCCGGCTTCGGCATCTATCCTCCCACTGGCGAGCCCGAGCTGGGGTATGCCCTGCTGCGGCAGAACTGGGGCAAAGGTTACGCGAAGGAGGCGGCGGCGGGGCTCAGGGACTGGATTTTTCGCGAGACCGACCGAAGCCATTTCATCGGCTTCGCCGACATCCGGAACACGGCCTCGATCCACGTTCTCCAATCGATCGGCATGCGCCCCACCGTCGCCCGGAAGGAGCCCGACGGCCTCGAATGCCAGTTCCACGTTTTCACGCGGGACGACTGGCATGGCTGAGGGCAAGGTCATCATCCATACGGACGGGGCCTGCTCCGGCAATCCGGGCCCGGGCGGGTGGGGCGCCGTGCTGCAATACGGCTCGACCGTCAAGGAGCTCAAGGGCGGCGAGCCGCTCACCACCAACAACCGGATGGAGCTCACCGCTGCCATCAACGCGCTCAACGCGCTCAAGCGCAAATGCGAGGTCGAGCTCCACACCGACAGCGTCTATGTGAAGGACGGCCTCACCAAGTGGATCAACGGCTGGAAGCGCAATGGCTGGCGCACGGCCGACAAGAAGCCGGTGAAGAATGTGGAGCTCTGGCAGGCGCTCGACGAGGCGGTGCAGCGGCACGTGATCGACTGGCGCTGGGTGAAGGGGCACAACGGCGACGCGATGAACGAGCGCGCCGACCAGCTGGCCAACGAGGGGATGGCGCCCTTCAAGAAGCCGCGGCGCGACGCGACGCTGATGCCGCCTGTTTAGGGGCCGGGGGCGCTGCTGCCGCGTGTCTTGGGGGCGCCGGGGCGGCGGGTCATGCAGGCGCCCGGTCCAAGCTCAGAGGCACATCCTTTCCGCTGTCATGACGGCAACGGTCGAGTCCGGACCTCGCCCTTCGACAAGCTCAGGGTGAGGTCCTTGGGGGTTACTCTCGGGGCGCTCCCGAGGACCTCACCAGCGAGGCAGAGGCCCTCTCTGGCGCGGTCCCTTCCCCAACGCACCTCATGGTGAGCCTGTCGAGCCATGGTGGGCCAAGTCCCCTCACGCCCCGCGGACTGGATGGCCGGGTGAAGCCCGGCCATGTAGAGGTGAGGGAACCGGCCGTGGTGAGCCGAGGGACTGGCAGAGAGCCGCCGGAGCGCCTTATTGCTCCTCTTCTTCCTCCTGCGGACCGCTGTTCCAGTCGAACACAGCCCATTTGGTGCAGGTGGAACGGGCGCCGATCCCGCCGCGCTCGCAGGCCTGGGCGCTATACGTGCCGGCCTCGCCCGGCTCGACGTCAAAGGAATAGTTTCCGTTGATTTCGATCTGGTCGCCGGGGTTGGTCTTGAAGTTGAAGTGCGTGGTACGGGACAGCTTGCTCGAAAGATGAATGCGTACCCTGCCGCCGTAGTACTTTACTTCGCCGCAGACGCCGTTGATGCACTTTCGCGGCACCGTGACCGACGACGCCGTTGCAGTGCTCACCGGAACCATTGGTGCTATGATACTGGCGATTGCCACGGCTGCTACAAGAAGTTTTTTCATGATGGACCTCCTCCTCGACGATCGAGGTGAACTGGACCTTGGATGTTTTCCGAAAGGCTCTTATCGGTCGTCCACCGTTTGGTGGATAGTTGCATCACGCAAGTAGAGCACCAGGTTCGGCCGAGAGGTATTTTCGAGAAACGATCCGGGGCCTGCCCGATCCATGCGGCCCGCCGCAGGCACGGTTCACGCGACCGACAAGCCGAGTTGATTTGCCTCGAGGGCTGCGGTGCGCAACCCTTGAGGCAACCCGAGGCCCAAATGCGCGCCATCCTCGCCGTCGCCACCGCCATCGCCGCCGCAGGCTGGAGCGCCGCAGCGTTCGCCCAGTTTCCGCCGCCCGGCGTCTATCGCTGCACGGGCGCGGCCGGTGCGCCCATCGGGACGC
>DASZTU010000429.1:0-1635 GCA_035547975.1 Devosiaceae bacterium
AGCCGCTGCCGGATGCCCTCGCCGAACGCCCCCCATGAAGACGCTTCCTCCGCGGTTCGCCGCCTGCTGCGCGAGCAATATACGTTCCAGATTTCGGTCGATGTCGATGACCTCGCGCTCGGCCTTACCGTCGCGGAAGCAGCGCTTGCGGGCGGGGTGACGCTGGTCGAGATGGGCACCCCACTCCTCAAGTGCCAGGGCGTCTATAATGTCGTTCCGGCCTTCCGCCGCAAATTCCCGGAGGCGCTGCTCCTCGCCGACATGAAGACGATGGATGGCGGCGCGTTCGAGGCGCGCGCCGTGTTCCGCGGCGGCGGCAACATCATCGACTTTCTCGCGCTTGCCGGTGTCGCGAGCGCCAGGGGCATCTGCGCCGTGCGGGACGAATTCCGCGCGGCTGACCCCGTAACGCCCCGCCTGGTGTTTGCCGATATCCTCGTGCCGCACCAGGGGCCGGCGGCGCAGGCGATCGACGTCGCCGAAAGCATGCTGGAGGCGGGGGTCGACGGGGTCGGCGTTCACCTCCAGCTCGATGCGCGGCGGGCCGATCCGGCGCTCTTCCAATCGGGCTACCTCGCCGATGCGGCGAGCGCGATATTCGAACGGTTCGGCGATAAGGCGTCGGTGCAGGTCGTCGGGGGCTTGACGACCGCCCAGGCCGTCGCCCTCGCCCGACGGGGCCTCCGTGCGTTCGTCATCAGCGGCAATCTCGGGGCCGATGACCCGGCGCCGCGCTATCGCCTTTCGCCGCCCGAGATCTCGCGGCAGGTTGCCGCATTCATTGCCGCCGTATCGGGAACCTGAGCCGCTCCGGGCCCCGCCTCCTCCTCTTTGCGAAAAAAGACCGCGGACGTGTCGATTTCCTTCCGCCCCGTTCGTCAAGGAGTCAGAGTGACCCGGGAGGGGATGAGAAATGAGACTCTACTATGGCTGGGTGATTGTTGCGGCGGGTGCGTTGATCACCTGCGTGGCGATGGGGGCGATGTTCGCCCTGCCCGTCTATTTGCAGCCGATCTCGGCCGACACCGGCTGGACTCACGCCGGCATCTCGCTCGCGATGACCATCGGCTTCGTCGTGATGGGGGTCGCCGGCTTCGGATGGGGAACGCTCAGCGATCGCATCGGCCCCCGCCCGGTGATCCTCGTCGCAACCATCCTCCTCGGCCTCGGCCTCCTGATCGCGAGCCGCACCAGCAATCTTCTCGTCTTTCAGCTCGCCTATGGCGGCCTGGTCGGCGGCTCGGGCGGCGCCTTCTTCGCGCCGCTGATCGCCTCGACGGTCGGGTGGTTCGACAAGCACCGCAGCCTTGCCGTGTCGCTCGTCTCGCTCGGCGCCGGCATTGCGCCGATGATGATGACCCCGCTCGCGACCGTGCTGATCCAGGGCTATGGCTGGCGCAACGCCATGCTGATGGTCGCGATTGCCGCCGTCGTGATCATCATCCCGGTGGGCCTCTTCGTTCGCCCCGCGCCGGCCGCGCCCGCCCGCGCCCCGTCGTCCGCCCACGCGCCGGAGCAGGCCAAACCCTCCTCGATGCGGGCCGCCCTGCGCACGCCGCAGTTCATCGTGCTCGCGGCGACGTTCTTTCTCTGCTGCGCCGCACACTCGGGCCCGATCTTCCACACCGTGAGCTA
>DASZTU010000430.1:0-15608 GCA_035547975.1 Devosiaceae bacterium
TCTGGTCCTGCCGGCCGGTCAGCACATTCTCGATGACCGTCATTTCCCCGAACGGGCGCGGAATCTGGAAGGTGCGGCCGATGCCGTTGGCGAGGCGCTGCTCGGGGCCGGCCTGCGTCAGGTCCCGACCCCGCACGAGGACCGTGCCGGAATCCGGCCGCACCCGTCCGGCGAGGAGGTCGAAAAGCGTGGTTTTCCCCGCCCCGTTGGGCCCGATGATGCCGAGGATCTCCCCCTCGGCGAGGGCGACCGACATGTCGTCCACGGCGCGGACGCCGCCATAGGCCTTGACCAGATGACGCGCCTCGACCGGCGCCGGCCGCGGTGCGTCTCCCTCCCTGCCCATGCTGCTGGTGCTGCCCTGCGGCTGCATCGCCCGCCGAAGATTCTGATTGCCCTTGTTTCATCAGACTTTACATTGGACTGGTTTGCAAGGAAGGACGTTCCGATGCCGACCGGCCCGGACGATACGTTCGAGCTCTACGACCTCAGGGTCGAGGTGACGGCGCCCCCGGGCGCGGTGCTGCACTGCGGCGCCCGCGTCGGCGACTATTTCGAGTTGCGCGGCGAAATGCTGCATCTTCCGGCCGGACAGGGCTTTTCCATCTATTCGCTGGCCTCCGTCCTGCCCCTCCTTGCGGCCAAGCAGCGTCCGGCCCATCCCCATGACTGGATGACGACCGACACCGAGGTGGCCTGCCCCGATCCCCACTGCCCGTCGCGCCTCAAAATCACGCGGCTGGGGCTGCGGCGCTTCAGCCACGCCGAAACCACCGCTGTTCCATTGAACCCGAGTTGAAGCCCGTCCTATGCAGACCATCCGCCTTGCCCCCGACTACGAAATCTCCCGCGTGATCCGCGGCGGCTGGCAGATGGCCGAGGGCCATGGCCAGTTGCGGGGCGACGACCCGGTCGGCGACATGGTGGCCTTCGCCGATGCCGGCATCACCACCTTCGACTGCGCCGATATCTATACCGGGGTCGAGGAACTGATCGGCCGCTTCCGCCTCGCCTATCGCGACCTGCGCGGCGAAGCGGCGCTCAGGCGCATCAAGGTCCACACCAAGTTCGTGCCCGACCTCGAGGTGCTGCCGCGCATCACCAAAGCCTATGTCGAATCGGTCATCGACCAGTCGCTCCAAAGGCTCCATATGGAGCGGCTCGATCTCGTGCAGTTCCACTGGTGGGATTGCAACGTCGAGCGCTGGATCGAAGCCGCGCTCTGGCTCGAGGAGCTGCGTCAGGCGGGCAAGATCCACAAGGTCAGCGCCACCAATTTCGATACCGACCGCATGCTGGCGATGATTGGCGCGGGTGTGCCGCTGACCTCGATGCAGCTCCAGTATTCGCTGCTCGACCGGCGCCCGGCCGGCCGCATGGTCGAGGCCGCTCAGGCGCACGGCGTGAGCCTTCTCTGCTACGGCACCGTCGCCGGCGGCTTTCTCGGCGATCGCTGGCTCGGCATCCCCGAGCCGCGCGAGCCGCTCGAGAACCGCTCGCTCGTCAAGTACAAGCTGATCATCGAGGACATCGGCGGCTGGGACCTGTTCCAGGCCCTGCTGCGGGCGCTGCGGGCGGTCGGCGACGACCACGGCGTCGACATCGCGACGGTCGCGAGCGCCGCCGTGCTGGCCCGCCCGGGGGTCGCCGCCGTGATCGTCGGCGCGCGCAGCCGGGCGCACCTTCAGGGCAACCTCGCGATCGCCGATCTGGTGCTGACGGCCGAGGATCACCGCCGGATCGATGCCGTCCTCGCCGAGGCGCGGCCCCTCGCTGGCGACGTCTATGAGTTGGAGCGCGACCGCCACGGCCGTCACGGCGCCATCATGAAGTACAATCTCAACAAGGAAGTCGCCTAGACTTTGGATCAGCAGGCGGCCGGTCGAAAAAAGCCGCCCAACAGGGGGAGTTGTAGATGAGAAGCAGGATACTGGTCGCCGGCGCGCTGGCCGCGATGACCCTTTCGGCCGCACCGGTCGTCGCCGCCGATTGCGACGTGACCGTCGGCATGGTGATGGAGTTGACGGGCCCCGCCGGCGCCTACGGCCAGGCCGGTGCCAAGGCCGTTGAAATGGCGCTCCGGGACTTCAACGATGCCGGCGGGCTCGGCAATGGCTGCAAGATCGTGACCGACACCCGCGACAGCCAGAGCCAGGGCAATGTCGCGGTCGATCAGGCGACCCAGCTGGTCAACATCAAGAAGGTGCCGGTCATCATCGGCGGCATCATCTCGTCGGTCTCGATCCCGATCCTGACCTCGGTGACCGCCCCGGCGGGCGTCGTCCAGGTCTCGCCCGCCTCGTCCTCGCCGACGCTCACCCAACTGGGCCGCGACGGCAAGACCAATGGCGTCTTCTTCCGCACCATCACCTCGGACGCGCTCCAGGGCACGGCTGCCGCCAAATACGCGATCGACCAGGGCTTGAAGAAGCTCGCCGTGATTTACGTCAACAACGACTTCGGCGTGAACATGGTGAAGGAGTTCGCCGCGGCCTACACCAAGCTCGGCGGCACCATCACCTCGCAGACCGCCTACAACGAGAAGCAGTCGAGCTATGACGCCGAAGCCAATGCCGCGATGGCCGGCGGGCCCGACGGGCTCTATCTCGTGAGCTATCCGGTGGATGGGGCCACCATCGCCCGCGCCTGGATTTCCGGCGGCGGCCCCGCGAAATTCCTGCTCAATGACGGCATGAACTCGAGCGACTTCATCCAGGCGGTCGGCGCCCAATACCTCAATGACGCCTACGGCACCTCCTCGGGCACCGACGAGACCGCCTCGACCAAGTACTTCTACGGCAATTTCGAAAGCTTCTCGGGCATCAAGCCGGACGCCCCGGCGGCCGACCGCTCCTATGATGCGGGCGCGATCGTCGCCCTTGCCATCGCCAAAGCAGGCAAGGCCGATCCGGCTGCCATCAAGGCGGCCATTCCCGAGGTCGTGGCCCAGGGCGGCGACGTCATCACGGCCGGCAAGGATGGCTTCGCCAAGGCCCTCGCCGACATCAAGGCCGGCAAGCCGATCAAGTACGAGGGCGTCATCGGGCCCGTGAGCTTCGACCAGTACGGCGACATCACCGGTCCCTTCCGCCTGTGGCGCATCAAGGACGGCGAGGTGACGACCGTCGGCCAGATGAGCGCCGACGACGTCGACAAGATCAAGGCGAGCCTCGCCCAGTAGGCCGAGTCGGACGAGGACGAAAGGTTCGGGCGGCGCCAGGCCGCCCGCGCCTCTCTCGCCTAGGCCGGCGGCAGGAACAGCCCCGCCCCGGCGTTCCAGGAGTGCGACATCGTCGCAAAAGCCTGCGCGTATTGCGTGCCGCGCAGGCACCCGCGCAGGCGGTAGAGGGCGCTGTAGTAGTCGACATAGGGAAACGAGCTCAGCCCCCGGGCCAGCTCGTATTCGAGGCTCGCCTTGCGCCAGGGCTCGAACCCGGGCGTCACGTCGACGAGATAGGTCGGGTTGAAGTTCTCGTCGTCTTCCCAGTTTTCGCCGAAGAGCAGCATCTGCGGGTTGTGCGCCGGATGCCCGAGCTCGAGCGTCGGCAGCGCGGCAAAGAACACCCCGTTCTGCGTCACGGCGGAGGCCGCGCGATGGTCCTTGTGCCAGGAGCCGTGCCAGTGGGTGATGACGATTTCGGGCCGCAACTCGCGGATGATCCTCGCCACCGCCTGCGCGGTCGCATCGTCATTGGGGAGGAACGCATCCGGCAGGTCGAGCGTCCGCCATGAAATGCCGAGCCGCGCCGCGGCGAGCCCCGCCTCCTCCTTCTTCTGCGCCGCATAGAGCTGGGTCGAAAGACACCGGTGCCCCTGCTCGCCCATGGTGAGGTGGAGGAAGGTGACCCGGCACCCCCGGCTTGCCGCGACATAGGCCATCGGCCCCGCGATCACCTCGGCATCGAAGGCGTGCGCACCCACGACCAGGATGGATTTAGCACCATAGAGCTGCGGCTCGATCACTTGACGGCTCCGGTGGTGCCGATCCCTTCGCGGATCTGCCGGGCGAGGACGAGATACATCGCCAAAACCGGCGCGAGCGAAATGCCGAGCGAAGCGAAGATCGTGCCCCAATCGGTGCGATACTGGCCAATGAAGCCGGCGATGGCGAGCGGCACCGTCTTGTTCTCGTCCGAGAAGATGAAGATCAGCGGGAAGAAGAAATCGTTCCAGACCGCGATCGAGGTGAAGATCGCAACGATCGAGATCGCCGGCGCAACGAGCGGCAGGATCACCTGGAACAGCACGCGGATTTCGCCCGCCCCATCGATCCGCGCCGCTTCCTCGAGCTCTTTGGGCAACGTGCGCATGAAGTTGGCGAAGATGAAGACCGCGAACGGAATGCGGATGGCGATATAGACCAGCACCAGCCCGAAGAGCGAATCGATGAGCCCGAGCACCTTCATCAGGTTGAAGAGCTCGACCGAGGCCAGCCGGATCGGCAGCATGATGCCGGCGAGGAAGAGCAGCAGCATCCACGGCCCCCATTTGAGGTCGTAGCGCGACAGGGGATAGGCGGCCATCGCCGAAACGAGGATGGTGACGATCACCGCCCCCACGGTGACCATGAGGCTGTTGAGGAGGTTCTGGCCGAGGTTCAGCTGCTCCCAGGCGCTGACGAAATTGTCGACCGCCCATTGCGGCGGCAGCGCCAGCGGGCTGTCGTAGATCTGCGCCGTCGTCTTGAACGCCGAAACGAAGAGCGCGTAGAGCGGCAGCAGCACGACGGCGGTCCAGAGGAGGAGCACCGCCCAGCCGGGCAGCCGCTTGAAGAACGCCATCGTCATGGCCGCACCGTCGCCCGGTCGAAGAGGCGCAGCAGCGCCAGCGTCCCCAGCGTCACGATGAGGAAGAGCACGGTGCCGAGCGCGAGCGCGAGCCCGATGTCGGTGATGCCGGTCGAGCCGACCGAGCCGAAGGCGAGACGGTAGAAATAGGTCACGAGCGTATCGGTCGCAAAGTTCGGGTTACCGGCGACGCCTTCCATCACGTAGACGATGTCGAACTGGTTGAAGCTGTTGATGAAGGTCAGGATGGTGATCGAGCTGATCGAGGGCACGAGGAGCGGCAGCGCCACGGAAAACAGGATGCGGGCGGCGTGCGCGCCATCGAGCCGCGCCGCCTCGAAGACTTCCTGGGGAATCTGGCGCAGCCCCGCCGCAAAGATCAGCACCGGCAGCCCCATCCAGTTCCAGGCATCGATCGCCGTCAGCACCCAGAGCGCCCAGCCGCCGTCGCTCAGGACCGTCAGGCGCCCCGAATGGAGCCCCGCGCTGTTGAGCAGCCATTCGACGAGGCCGTTCGGCGCCAGCAGCAGCCGCCAGAGGGCGCCCACGATCACCGGGCTCAGGACGGCCGGAAAGAAGAATACCGACTGGAGGAAGAGGCCGAACCGCTTCCGCCAGAACAGGAGGTAGGCGAAGATCAGCCCGACCGCGTTCTGGAACACCATGATGCCCACGAACCAGGCGACGTTGTGCCAGAAGGCGCCCGAAAAACGCGGCCAGTTCGGGAACACGAAGAGCCGCGCGAAATTGCCGAGCCCGACGAACCCCATCGACCGGATGCCGCGCCACTGGAAAAAGCTCCCCCAAAGCGACACGACGAGCGGGTAAAGCACGAAAAGGGCATAGATGATCAGCGCCGGCAGGATGAATCCGATGGCGGCGAGGTGAAGCCTCAACGGTCTCGATCCGCGTCTCGCCATGGCTAGAACCGCTCGTCCTTGGTCTGGGGCCCGCCCCCACCCCCGACCCCTCCCCGCAAGGGGGAGGGAGACGATGGGGCGAGGTGAAGCTTGGTATGGGGGTTGCGGCACCTGACCATTAGTCGATTGTCCGTGTTCCAGGCTCACCCCCACCCCCGACCCCTCCCCGCAAGGGGGAGGGAGACGATGGGGCGAGGCTTTGCAACTCGGCCGAAATGACGGTGAATACGCCCTCGGGATTTTGCGTCACATCGTTGTTCCAGAATCGAAGCACCGTGAATCCACGGCTCTTCAGGTAGCTGTCACGCTTGGCGTCGGCCTCGATTGCCGCCTCACTGGCGTGCGTGTCCCCGTCGACTTCAATGACGAGCTTCTCCGCCAGCGCAGCGAAGTCAACAAAGTAGGGCCCGATCTGCGTCTGCCGTCGGAAATGGTGCCCCACCTGTCGCAATGGCCAGAGCAGCCGCCACATCGCCCGCTCAGGCTCGCCAGAAATCTTGCGCAGCCGTCGTCCCAGCTCGTTGCTCATCGACTCCATCGTCTCCCTCCCCCTTGCGGGGAGGGGTCAGGGGTGGGGGTAAGCCACGCAATCGGGCCTCCCCACCCCTCAAGCGCTCCCTAGGTCTGCGGCTGGAACCAGGTGCTGACGCCCGCGTCGATGTCCTGCGCCAGCTTTTCCGGGGTGATCTTGCCGGTCACCATGTCGATGATCTCCGACTGGATGATGTCGGAGGCCGTGGGCGCCTGCCAGCGATAGCCCACGAGGGTGAGGTACGGCGTCGAGTTCTTCTGCATGGCGATCATCTTGGAGAGCACCGGATCGGTCGACTTGATCTCGGGCCGTGCCGCCGGCCAGCCGACGGAATCGGCGAAGAGCTGGGCGAACTCGGGCGAAGCCATCCAGTTGAGCACCTTGAGGGCCGCGTCCTTCTTGGTCGAGGTGTCGACGAGGCCGTACGAGCCGTCGCAGAACGCCGAGACCACCGGATTGTCGGTTGGCTCGTCGCCCGGGAAGGCGAAGACCGAGAACTTGAGGTCGGGGTTCTGCGCGCGGAAGCTGCCGTTCTCGAACGAGCCGCCGAGGAACATCGCCGCCTTGCCGGTGACGAAGAGCTGCGTCGCCGCGGTATAGTCCGTGCCCGCGAACCCGTCCTCGTAATAGGGCAGCATGTCCTTGAAGCGCTGCAGCGCCGCGACGTATTTGGGGTCGGTGAACTTGGCCTCGCCCTTCATCATCTTGTCGTAGAAATCGGCGCCATAGACCGATGGCCCGAGCACGCCGACGCCGAGCTCGAGCTCCCAGCCCGAGCCGTTCGCCCCGCCCGTGGCGATGGGGATGATCCCGGCCGCCTTGAGCTTCTTGCAGTTGTCGATGTGCTCGGCATAGGTCTTCGGCTCCTTGATGCCGACCTTGTCGAAGAGCTCGGTGTTGTAGAAGACGCAGAGGATCGGGATCGAGTACGGCACGCCGTAGAACTTGCCGTCCGACTTGGCGACTGCGCCACCCGACGCCGATTGCGGCATGGTCGCGATGCCGGGGACGGTATCGTTGAGCGGGTCGAGATAGCCCGCCTCGACCAGGGGCTGCAGTTCGCCATAGGCCTTGAGCTGGGCGATGTCCGGGCCCTTGCCGCCGCGCAGCGCCGTCGAGAGCCGGTTCTGGTAGTCGGCATCGGCCGTGAACTGCAGGTCGACCTTGACGTCCGGGTTCTTCGATTCGAACACGTCGAACATCTTGCGCATCGCCGCCTGGTCGTCGGTGCGCCAGCTCCACAGCACCACGCTGTCGGCCGCATAGGCGGCTTTCGGCATCAGGGCGCCGGTGGCGGCAAGCGCCACCGCGGATGCGCCGACGCCCTTGATGAAACTCCGTCTCGTCGTCATGATCGTCTCCCGTTTTTTTTGCGCCGACCGCCCTGCCCGCGCGGTTCGTCGGGCGAAGCTAGTCCCAACCCGCGGCTGTCGTAAAGAGGTTATAACGTCATATTGGCATCCGAGACCCTCCTCTCGGTCGCGTGAGGGACATCGGGCCGCGTGCGGCGGGCCACCGGGTCGTGAGCAGACGAACCTCGCCGCTCGCCAAAATCGCGCAGTTTCGGAGCAGGCAGGGCCATGGGCCTCTTTCTCGGCATCGATATCGGTGGCTCGGCGGCGCGCTGGGTGGCGATCGACGGGGCGGGTGCGATCGTCGGACGCGGCAGCGCGCCGGGAGCGACCGGGCTCCTCCGCATGCCGGGCGCGCGCGAGCGTCTCGCGGCCTCGGCAGGCACAGTAGCCGCCGCCGCGCCGCGCCCCCTTGCCGCCGTGCGGGCCGGGATAACCGGTCTCGACCCCGGCATGGCGGCGGAAATCCGCCAAATCCTCGCCTCGGCCCTCGGCATTGACGCCGGCATCATTACCCTCGGCGACGATATGGAACTGGCGTTCCTTTCGGCCTTCTCGCCGGGGGCCGGACACCTCGTCGCCGCCGGCACCGGCTCGATCGGCCTCCACATCGCCGCGGACGGCACGGTGACCCGCGTCGGCGGGCGCGGCATGCTCATCGACGACGGCGGATCGGCGGCCTGGATCGCGCTCGCGGCGCTCCGGCGCCTCTTTCGCCGCATCGACGAGCGCGGGTCGGCCGCGGGCGCCGAACGGCTGCAGGAGGCCATGGCGCAGGGCATGGGCGGCGCGAGCTGGGACGAAGTCCGCGCCTTCGTCTATGGGGCGGATCGGGGTCGCATCGGGCTTTTGGCGCAGCACGTCGGGCAGGCCGCGGTCGACGGGGACCCGGTGGCGCAGGAGGTTCTGGCCGAGGCGACCATGGAACTGGCGCGGCTCGCGCGCGTGCTGATCGGCCGCGCCGGGGCCCTTCCCGTGGGGTTCGTCGGCGGCGTCCTCGACCTCTCGCCGGCGATCCGGCCGGGACTCGTCGCGGCGCTTGCGGGCGTGGACGTACGCTTTCCGGAAGTCGATGCGGCGCTCACCGCCGCCCGCCTCGCCCGCGACGCCGTGCCGGCCGGCGCTGCGACTATGGGGACGAAATAGGGCCGGTCAGGCTGCGAGGCGCGACCGCGCGGCGCCCGCCGGCGCGACCGCCGATACCGGCAGGGTGATGGAAAACGTGCTCCCCACCCCGACCATGCTCTCGGCGGTAATGCTGCCACCCATGGCCTGGCACAGGCGGTAGACCACAGTAAGGCTCGTGCCGGTGCCCCCGAAACGGCCGCTTGCCGCGTCGCGGGACGATTGAAACCCTTCGAAGAGCGTCGCCAAAACTTCCGGCGCGATCCCGTGCCCGGTATCGGCCACGCGCACGCAGAACTTGTTTTCGGCCCCCATCACCCGCCGCACGATGACGGTGACGAGCCCGTTCTCGGTGTACTGGCCGGCGTTCTCGAGCACGGCCCCGAGCACCTGCCCGAAGCGCGCCTGGTCGATGTCGACCTCGCTGAGCTCGCTGTCGATGTCGAGCACCACACTGTTGCCGCGCTGCGCGAGGCTGGCGCGCTGCTGATCGACCACCGCCGCGACGCAGGCGTGAATGTCGCAGCTGCGGATGTCGAACTGCATGCGCCCCGCCTCGAGCTTGGAGAGATCGAGGATCATGTTGATGAGGCGCAGCAGATAAAGGCCCGCATCGTGGATGCGGTTGATGTCCTGCTGGGCGGCGCTGTCGCCGAATTCCTCCTCGCGCAGCAGCTGGCTGTAACCGATGATGGCGTTGAGCGGCGTCTTGAGCTCATGGCTCATGCGCGCCAAAAATTCCGCCTTGGCGGCGCCGGCCCGGTCGGCCTCCGCAATCGCCTTGCGCAGCTGGTCGGCGGTTTCGCGGCGCCGGTGCACCTCGGTTTCGAGCGCGATGCTCGCATCGAAAATCCGCGCATAGTAGATGGCCATGGTCGCCACATAGGCGAGCGCCGCCGCGGTCGAGACGAACCCGAGGCCATAGACGGCATAGGGCGGCATGTTCATGGGCGGCGGCGGCACCGTGTGATAGAGCGCGAGGAACAGCGCGAAGGACACGGCCGAAATCGCGAGCAGGCTCGGCTGCAGCCGCCGTTCGCCGCCGATGTAGAAGAGAGACAGGATCGGGATGATCAGCAGCCACGGCAGCGTCGGCGAGGACACGCCGCCATAGAAATAGCAGCTCCACAGGATGCAGAAGTTGAGGTCGACCACCGAGGTGAGGACGAGCAGCTCATAGTTGATGCCGCGCTTGAGCAGGAACGGAAACACCCAGAAGGCGGTGATGGCGAGCGCAAGGATGATGGCGTCGACCCGCAGCGTCGCGTTGAAGATCAGCACGGCGAGCGGCACGGCATTGCCGAGGATCGGCCCCATCGAATGGCTGATGAGGAACATCCGCGCCTGGTTGGCCGCTTCGCGGTCGGCGCGCATCTCGTCCGGGATGAAATACTCGATCAGCCTGAGGTAGCGCGAACCGAGGCCGGCGAAGAACGAGGTGACCGCTGCGCCCATGGCCTTGCCCCCTATTCGACAGGGTTGCCGTGGGCGTCGCGCGGCGCCCGGGCGAAGGCGTTCGCGTCGTCGGCGGTGAGCGGCCGGCTGAACAGATACCCCTGCACCAGCGTGCAGCCGCGCTCGACGACCGATGCGAGCTGCTCGTGGGTTTCGACGCCCTCCGCGGCCGTGCCGACGCCGATCTCGACCCCGAGATTGACGATCGCCTGGATGATCGCGGCGCTGCTCTTGCCGTTGTCGAGCCCCTGAACGAAGCGCTTGTCGATCTTGATCTTGTCGACGGAGAAGTTCTGCAGGTAGCTCATCGACGAATAGCCGGTGCCGAAATCGTCGATGGATACGCGGACGCCGAGATTGCGCAGCGAGCGCAGGATTTCGTGGTTGCGCGCCTCCGCCCCGAGCAGCGCCGTCTCGGTGATCTCGAGCTCGAGCCGGCGCGGCGGCAGGCCGCTCGCCGCGAGCGCGCTCACCACCGAGCCGATGAGGCTCGGATTGCGGAACTGGAGCGGCGAGAGATTGACCGCAACCGTGATGTCCTCGGGCCACTGCATCGCCTGCTTGCAGGCTTCGCGCAGCACCCATTCGCCGAGGTTGATGATGAGGCCGGTTTCCTCGGCGAGCGGAATGAAGGTATCGGGCGCAATCAGCCCCCGCGTCTCGTGCGGCCAGCGCACCAGCGCCTCGAAGGAACGCACCTTGCCGCTCTGGACGTCGACGAGCGGCTGGTAAAACACCTGGAACTCGCCCCGGCGCACCGCGGCGCGCAGGTCCTCCTCGAGCGCGCGCCGCTCGTCCTGCTCGACCATCATGTGCGGCTCGAAAAGGACCGTGTTGCTGCGCCCCGATTTCTTGGCGTGGTACATGGCGAGGTCCGCGGCCTTCACAAGCACGTCGAGCTCCGACGCCTCCGAGGAGGCGATGGCGACGCCGCAGCTCGCCCCGATCTGCAGCCAGCGCTCCTCGATTTCGAACGGCTCCTCGAGCGCGGCGACGATTGCGTCCGCCTGCTGCATGGCGAAATCCGGTTCGTCATGGCCGAGGATCAGCGCCCCGAATTCGTCGCCGCCGAGCCGGCAGAGCTGCGCCCCGGGGTTGATCACGGTGCGCAGCCGGTCGGCCACCGCCTTGAGCAGCAGGTCGCCGGTCTGGTGGCCGTAGCTGTCGTTCACCGCCTTGAAGCGGTCGAGATCGACGAACAGCACCGCGGGCTTGCCGTCCGAAACGCCGAGGTCGTCGAGCGCCTGGTTGAGCAGGTCGCGAAACGCGCTGCGGTTGAGAAGGCCGGTCAGCGGATCGTGAAAGGCCATGTATTGCAGCCGCTCTTCGGAATGGCGGCGCTGGTCGGTCTCGACCTGGATGGCGTGCTGGAGGCCTTCGGCGCGCGCCCGTTCGGCGTCGGCCGCCTGCTTGCGCGTCACCTGGTTGGCGATGCGGGCCAGGGCGACCGTGAAGTCGATCGGCTTGGTGACGTAGTCGTTGGCGCCGAGGGAAAGGCTTTCGACCACGTCCTCGCTCTGGCTCTTGGCGCTGACCATGATCACCGGCAGCTCGACATCCGACTTCGTCCGGCGGATGGCCTTGAGCACGTCGTTGCCGTTCATGTCGGGCATCATGATGTCGAGCAGCACGATGTCGAAGCTCTGCTCGCCGACGAGCTTGAGGGCCTCAGCGCCGCTCTCGGCCTCGACGGCCTCGAAGCCGCGCCGCGCCAGTCGCCGCACGAGGATGTCCCGGTTGTCGGGCACGTCGTCGACCACGAGAATTCGCGTCTTCTGCTCGGGGACCTGATTTGGGCCCGCCTCGGGAATTGCAACGGCCAGATTTTGCGCAATCATCTCAGTGCCTAGCTTCGATTGAAAGGGCGGGGGCGACCGGCTCGGTTGGCTCGGGGGCCTTGGCAATCGCCGGAATGTCGATGGTAAAGCAGGAACCCTTGCCGGGGTGGCTGTCGACCGAGATCGTGCCGCCGAGAAGGCCCGCGAACTTGCGCGTCAGCGCGAGCCCGATGCCGGTGCCCCCGAAGCGTCCCTGGATGGTCCGGTCGGCCTGGACATAGGTTTCGAAGAGTTTCGGCAGCGCGTCGGGCGCGATGCCGATGCCGGTATCGAGCACGGCGGCGTGCAGCCGGTCGTCGGCCTCGGCCCGCTCGATCCACAATTCGAGCGTCACCGTGCCGTTGCGGGTGAACTTGGCTGCATTGCTCATCAGGTTGATCAGCATCTGCCTGAGCTTGCGGGGATCGGTGCTGATCGAATCGCTCCGGAACGGACAGTCGATGACCAGCCGGTTGCCGTTCATCTCGAGCAGCGGGGCGGAAGCCGCAACGACATCGTCGCAGAGCTCGCCCAAGGTCATCGCCTTGAGCTCGAGCGCGGCGTCGCCGTTTTCCATCGTGTCGACGTCGAGCACGTCGGAGACGAGCGAGAGGAGGTGCCGCCCGGTCGAATTGATGCGCTGGAGGTCGGCCCGGTGCCGCCTGTCTCCCTCCGGCTGGTCGTCGAAATCCTCGATCAGGATTTCCGAGTAGCCGATGATGGCATTGAGCGGCGTGCGCAGCTCATGGCTCATCTTGGAAAAGAACAGCGAACGGCTCCGGTTGAGGCTTTCGGCCGCGGCGCTCGCCTGCTCGAGCTCGGCCGCGACGGCGCGATAGCGCTCGGCTTCGGCCTGGAGTTCCGCCCGGCTGGCGACGATGCGCGCATAATAGAGCGCCATGAGGGCCATGTAGCTCAGCGCGACGGCGATCGAGATCCAGCTGAGGAGCGTGAGGTTGACGCGCGGCGAGACCTGCGGGTGCGCGGTGAGGAGGAGGAAGGCGAAGAACACCGCGACGTCGGCGAGAAACAGGCCGACGACGAGCCCGGTGCGGCGCGGCTGGTAGAAGAGGCCGCTCATCAGGCTGACCATCAGCCAGGGCAGGAACGGCGAACCGAACCCGCCATATTCGAACGTGCCGACGAGCGAGGTGAGGGTCATCGACTGGAACGAGGTCAGCGTCACGAGCGGCATGTTGCCGGTCTGGCGGAGCGCCACGACGAGACCGAGGAAGGCGAACATCATGGCGCCGACGACCAGGAAGCCGAGGTCGTAGAGCGGCGTCACCGGGGCGAGATAGATGAGGAGCGCGAGGCACGCGACGGCGCCCATCACATGGCTGAGGACGAATACCCGCGCCAGTTCGCGGCTCGAGCGCACATGCCTGAGGGAGGTCGGAATGAAGAGGTCGGCGAACCGTGTTGCCGCCGCCGTCGTGCCTGAGGCTATGTCGCGCAACATCCCCCCGCCTCCCTTGGCGCTCACCCGGCCAGCGCCAGTTCGACGCCCGGCGCGTCGAGGCCCGCTTCGAGCCGCCGGCGCGCAATGTCGACCGCCGCGCGCATGCGCTGCGCCGCCGAAATGATCTGCGCCTCGGTGTGCTGCGCCATGACCTGGAGGCGGAACCGCGCCTCGCCCTTGGCGACCGCCGGGAACTCGACGAGGTTCGAAATCAGCCCCAGCGCCGGCAGTTCGCGGGCCGTCATGCGGGCGAGCGCCTCGTCCCCGGTCTTGACGCAGACGATGGCCGAGGGCGCGCCATAGACCTCGAGGTCGAGCGCCTCGAGGTGCTTGCGCAGCGACAGGATGTTGCGCATCAGCTTGTCCCGCAGCGCCTGCCCCTCGGGGGCCTGCACGATGTCGAGCGACTTGGAGATGGTTGCGACCTGGAGCGGCGAGAGCGCGTTGGAGAAAGTGCAGGAGGGGCTGTAGAACTTGAGGTACTCTTTGACCTCGCGGCTGTTGGTGGCGATGAACCCGCCATTCGAGCCGAACGTCTTCGAAAAGCTCCCCATGATGAGATCGATCTTGCCGACCATGCCCTGCATGCCGACGTGACCGCTGCCGCCCGGCCCGAGATTGCCGAGGTCATGGGCGGTATCGACCATGAGCGTCGCGCCGAATTCCTTCGCCAGCGCCTGCAGCGCCACGAGGTCCGGCGTGTCGCTGTTCATGGAGAAGAGGCTCTCCGTCACGATCATGATGCCGCCCTGCGCGTCCTTGGCGCGGATGGTCTCGAGCCGCTGCCGGCAGTGCGCGGTATCGAGGTGGCGGAAGAGGATCACGTTGCCCGTCGCCGCATGGGCGCCCGTCTGCAGGCACGAATGGGCGAGCGCATCCATCACCACGTAGTCGTGCGAGCGGACGAGCCCCTTGATGACGCCGAATCCGGCCGCCCAGCCCGTCGGATAGAGCACCACCTCCTTCATGCCGATGAAGGCGGCGAGGCGCCGCTCGAGCTCGACCGAGGTCGCGGTATTGCCGACCAGAACGGGGGAGCCCGCCGAATGCACGCCGTATTCGAGGGCGGCCCGGCACGAGGCCGTCACCACGAGGGGATGCGTTGAAAGGCTCAGGTAATCCTGCGAGGCGAAGTTCACGCCCTGCGTCAGGACGCCCTGGTCGTCGCGGACCGCGCAGGTCGAGGCCGGCCCTTTTTCGGTGGCGCGCGAGAACGGCCAGGTGCCGCTGCGGCGGCGCACGTCCTGCCAGAAGAAGAAGTCGCCGCACCGCTCGAGCAGGTTGGGACCGGTCGGCACGCGAAAGTCGCGCATGCTGGACTGGAGCGCGTATTCCGGTACGCCGTCGATGGTGGCTCGAGTTGTCAAGGTTCGCCCCCTGTTCGCTATACCCGCAAGGATGGCGAAGCGTGGACGAATAAAGGGTGAATCGGCGCGTTTGCGGACCCAACACTCGTGAGCAGGGTTAAGCGAGCGTCAAAACCTTCGCTCAACTTTCGCGTGACTTGGGATCAGCGGGGAAAAACCGGCTGACAATTTTCCGGGTCGGCGCCTGACGGCGGCGCAACCTACGGCGGGGCCGGCGCTCGGGTGGAGCCCTCATGGTTCGACAGGCTCACCATGAGGTGTTGGGAAGGACGGGCCGGGTACATTTGCCCCCCATGGTTCGACAGGCTCACCATGAGGGTGATGGGGAAGGACCGGCCGGGTGCATGTGTCCCCCATGGTTCGAGGCTCGCTGCGCTCGCACCTCACCATGAGGGGGGTGGGGAAGGACCTCCCAGCGGAAGGGCCTCGGGTTCAGCACGATGGTCTTGGCAAGGGCTCCCCTCGGGGGCCCTCGGCAGGACCTCACGCTGAGCCTGTCGAAGGGCGAGGTCCGGGGGGTGATGGCCCCGCGACTGGCCCATTCCACCCCGTCGTCATGGCCGGACTTGATCCGGCCATCCAGACCACGGCGCCGCTTGCACGCGCGGCGAGGCTCGCTGGATCCCCGGGTCAAGCCCGGGGATGACGGTGGCTGGGGCACGAGTCTCGGCCGCATTCTCGGCGTCAGTCAGCGCAAGTGGTACCACCCCGCTCCGCATTCTCGGTGTCATTCAGCGCAGGTGGCACCGCCCCGCTCCGCATTCCCGGCGTCATTCCCGCGAAAAGCGGGA
>DASZTU010000431.1:0-6180 GCA_035547975.1 Devosiaceae bacterium
AGGAACACCGGCCGCAGCCCTCTCCCTCCCCCTTGCGGGGAGGGATCAGGGGTGGGGGGAGGTCCCCCACAGCCTGAGGTCCTTCCCCACCCCCTCATGGTGAGGTGCGAGCGCAGCGAGCCTCGAACCATGAGGCCCCAACCGCAGCGCACGCCCTCTCTCTCCCCCTTGCGGGGAGGGGTCAGGGGTGGGGGTGGCGAGGAGGCTACGGCTCGCCTTACGGGCGGCCGGTTTTCGTGGCCAAGATGGATTCCCGCGTGCGCGGGAATGACGCCGAGAATGCGGCCCGAATTCGTGCCCCAAACACCGTCGTCCCGCCCCTGACTGAAACCAAAGCGGCACCGCCCGCCACCCGCCTCCGCCCGGACCAAAGCGGCACCGCCCGCAAGCCGCCTCCGCCCGGACAAAAGCGGGGCCCCCACCGGTCGCTCCCCTGCGACAACTGCGACACTTCGCGTTCCGTCCATCCCGGAACCATCACCCCATCGCTTAGTTCGCGCTCCGAGGGTGGAGATTTCGAAGGCCGAAGCGGGAGGTGCAGATGGCGAGGCTGAAGGTCTGGATGGCAGCGGCGGGGATTTTGCTCGCGGGCACTTCAATCGCCCTGGCGCAGCAGTCGCCTGCCCCGGCGGCTGCCGCAAAACCGCCGGGTGCCCCGTCGCCCGCGCCCGCCTCCGCTGCTTCTTCCCCTCCCCCGGCGTCCACCGCGAACGCCCCCGCGGCCACGACAAGCGTGGCCTCCACGTCGGAGGGGTCCACCGGCGGCGTCCAGAATGTCACCGGCGCCACGGCAGATTTTTCGCCGCAGCACAATGCCGGCGAATGGCCGTTGCAGGCCGGCGACTACGCCAACACGCGCTACAGCCAGCTCAACCAGATCACGACGGGGAATGTCGACCACCTCAAGGTCGCCTGGTCGTTCTCGAACGGCATCCCGTTCGGGCAGGAGGGCGCGCCGCTCGTCGTCGGCGACACCATGTATGTGGTGACCCCCTTCCCCGACATCGCCTACGCGCTCGACCTCTCCAAGCCGGGCAACCCGGTCAAATGGACCTATGACCCGCAACCTTCGGACATCGCCCTCGGCAAGGCCTGCTGCGATCCGGTGATCCGCGGCTGGGTCTATGCCGACGGCATGCTCATCTACAATCTCCTCGACGACCACACCGTCGCCGTCGATGCGAAGACCGGCAAGGAAGTCTGGCGCATCAAGATGGGCAACGTGCTCAACGGCGAGACCATGACGATGGCGCCCTTCGTCGTCGGCAACAAGGTCTTCGTCGGCAACAGCGGCGGCGAGATGGGCAAGGTGGGCTGGATGGCCGCCCTCGACGTCAAGACCGGCAAGGAGCTCTGGCGCGCCTATTCGACGGGGCCGGACAAGCTGGTCAAGATCGGCCCCGACTTCAAGCCGTTTTATGCGTGGATGCAGGGCAAGGATCTCGGCGTCAGCAGCTGGCCGCCCGAGATGTGGAAGCACGGCGGCGGCGCCGGCTGGGGCTGGATCTCCTATGACCCGAAACTCAACCTCATCTACTACGGCACAAGCAATCCGGGGCCCCGGGTGCCGGCGCAGCGGCCCGGCTACAATCTCTGGACGAGCGCCGTCTTCGCGCGCGACGCCGATACCGGTGAGGCCAAGTGGGCCTATCAGTTCACCCCGCACGACCAGTGGGACTATGACGGCGTCAACGAGAACGTGCTGCTGGACGCGCCGATCAAGGGCGAGACGCGTCATGTGCTCGTCCACTTCGACCGGAACGGCTACGCCTACACTATCGATCGCGCGACCGGCGAGGTGCTCGTCGCCGCGCCCTTCTCCTACCAGACCTGGACCACGGGCTTCGACTACCAGACCGGCATGCCCAAGGTGAACCCGGTCATGCAGCCCCAGCCCGACAAGCCTCTCGACGTCTGCCCGCCCGACATCGGCGGCAAGGACTGGGAGCCGGCCGCCTTTTCCAAGGACACCGGCCTTCTCTATGTCGGCATCTTCAACATCTGCATGAACCTGACCGACAAGAAGGTCACCTATATCCCGGGTACACCCTATGACGGGATGGACATGAAGCGCTACCCGGCGCCGGGCGGCAACTGGGGCGAGTTCATCGCCTGGGACCCCGTCAAGGGCAAGACCGTCTGGAAGATACCGGAAAAGTTCATGGTGATGAGCGGCGCGCTCGCGACCGCCGGCAACCTCGTCTTCTACGGCACGGTCGATGGCTGGTTCCGCGCCGTGGATGCCTCGAGCGGCCGCGTGTTGTGGTCGACCAAGCTGAGCTCCGGCATCGTCAGCGATCCCATCACCTATCTCGGACCCGACCACCGGCAATATGTGGCGGTGCTGTCCGGCGTCGGCGGCGCGGCCATGGTCGAGAAGAGCCAGCCCGGTTTCCCGGCCCGCGGCAGCACGCTCTACGTCTTCTCGGTGGACGGCATCTCGCCGAGCAGCGGAGCCGGGCAGATCGAAACCACCGGCGCCGGCCAGCCCGCGACGCCCACTCCGACCGGACACCAGGGGAGGCATTGATGAGCAACAGGCACATCCTGACCCTTGCTTCGACGTTTTTGATCCTGCCGGGCCTGCTCGGCGCCGCGACCCTCGCGCGCGCCCAGGAGGCGCCCCATGTCGTCCTGCCGCCCGAAGGGCCAACGGCGGCCGTGCCGGTCGGCGGCGACGCCGCCGGCGGGGCGGAGGCCGACGCCGCAGTCGGCATCACCGGCCAGACGGCCCCCTCCGACATCGCCGCGGGGCAGAACTTTTTCGTCAAGCTCAACTGCGCCGGCTGCCACGGCTATGACGGCAAGGGCGGCATGGGGCCGAACCTCACCGATCGCACCTGGATTTTCGGCGGCACGCCCGCCGCGATCTTCAAGTCGATCTACGAAGGCCGGCCACAGGGCATGCCCGCCTGGGGCACGGCCCTCCCCGCCCGGGATATCTGGCAGCTCGTCGCCTATGTCGTCTCGCTTGGCGGGGCGGTCGATGCGAAGGACTACCAGCCGGCCCTCCAGGGCGACGAGCCCGGCGAACTGGTCGCGCCCGAACTTGCCTTCGAGCAGTCGCTCGACGGCTCCCCCGCCGACTATCCGCCGGCGGACACGACCCCACCCGCCGTTCCTTACCCCGCCAAGCAGCCCTAGGGAGGCACCGTTGCACAAGATCGAGCTTTCCCAAGGAGTGCCCCACCTCCCCGCCCTTGCCGCGGGTCACCGCAAATGGGTGCCGCTCATCGTCGGGGTGACCATCGGCCTCGCCGCATCGCCGGCCCTGGCCGACGGCCAGCGTCTCTTCGTCGACCAGGGCTGCCAGGTCTGCCACGGCGGCATGGGCGATGGCGGGGTCGGACCCGCGCTGCGCGGCAACGCGTTCCTCCATTTCCCCGACTATGTCATCGCCCGCATTTTGGTCGGCGGCGGCCCCATGCCCGATTTTGCCGACAAAATGTCGGATGCGGACATCGCCGCCGTCACGACCTATCTGCGCGCGACCTGGGCGGGCGAGCACACGCCCGTTTCGGACAAGGATGTTGCGGCCGTTCGCAAGCTCGTGGCGCCCGGAGAGGTCAAGCAAGCCAACGCCGGCACTGCGGGGCAGCAGCCATGAGGAAGCCTGGTGACTGGGGCAACGGCTCACGCCCCCGCCACCCTCTCACAACATTGGGCATCCTCACCCTGCTTCTCGCCGGGCCGCTCGGGCTGACACCCCCGGCCTGGGCGCAGGATGGCACCAGCGCAGCCGACGGCCAGCAGGTCTTTGTGCAGAGCCACTGCTCGGGTTGCCACGGCGAGCTCGGCTATGGCGGGGCGGGGCCGCCGCTCCGCGGCAACCACATCCTGCCCGTCACCGACTACGTCATCGCCCAGATTCTCGTCGGACGCGGGATCATGCCCTCCTTCGCCGACAAACTGGATGACCGGCAGATCGCGGCCGTCGCGACCTACATCCGGACCAGCTGGGGCAACAAGGACGGCCCGGTCGATGCCGCGAGCGTGACGAAAATCCGCCAGTTCCTCACCACCCACCAGGCCCTGCCCGCCCCGTCCGACACCGGCGAGTAGAGCCGCCCGCCGGGCTAGCCGACGAAGCGGTTGTTGCGCGGAAAGCCGTTGGGGGGCTGCCGGCCGGCCTGGGCGCGGTCGCCGATCCAGTCGCGCAGCTCCGCCATCGGCTTCGAGTAGGTGCGGCCGGAGCTGTCGACCCAGGTAAGGCCCTCGCCCGAGGAAAACGTCTTGAGGTCCGAAATGCCGCCGTCCTTGTAACGCTGCAGCCGGACGCCCTTGCCGCGTGTCATGGCCGGCAGCTGCTGCAGGGGGAAGATCAGCAATTTGCGGTTCTCGCCGATCACGGCGACCATGTCGCCCGAAACCGGCGCGCTGACGCGGGCCTCCTCGGTGCCCGAGACGTTGAGGATCTGCTTGCCCTTGCGGGTGTTGGCGATGAGCTCGTTCTCCTCCACCACGAAGCCGTTGCCGACGGACGAGGCGATGATGCGCTTCTCGCCCGGCCGGTAGACGAAGAGGTCGACGATGTCGTGCCCCTCTTCCATGTCCACCATGAGCCGCACCGGCTCGCCCTGGCCGCGGCCGCCCGGCAGCCGGTCGCCGGCGAGCGTGAACACCTTGCCGCCGGTCGAGAGCAGCAGCAGCTTGTCGGTGGTTTCGGCCTTGAGCATCAGCTTCAGGCGGTCGCCGGTCTTGAAGCCCTTCTCGTCGACTTCGTCGGTATGGCCTTTGAGGGCGCGGATCCAGCCCTTCTCCGAGAGGACGACGGTGATCGGCTCGCGTTCGATCAGCGACACCTCGATGTCTTCCACGTCGTGGGCGGGCGCCTCGCCGATGGTGGTGCGGCGCCGCCCGAGCGGAGTGTCGCGGCCATAGGCCTTCTGCAGCTCGCCGATCTGCTTGGCGATCTCGCCCCACTGGCGCCGCTCGGAGCCGAGCAGCGTTTCGAGCTGCTCCTGCTCATCCGTCAGGGCCTTGTGCTCCCGCCGGAGTTCCATCTCCTCGAGCTTGCGCAAGGACCTGAGGCGCATGTTGAGGATGGCCTCGGCCTGGTTGTCGGTGAGGTTGAAGGTCGCGATCAGGACCTGCTTGGGCTCGTCCTCCTCGCGGATGATCCGGATCACCTCGTCGAGGTTGAGGTAGGCGACGATGTAGCCGTCGAGCACCTCGAGGCGGCGGGCGATCTGGTCGAGGCGGTGCTTGCCGCGGCGAACCAGCACGTCCTTGCGGTGCTCGAGCCAGGCGCGCAGCGCCTCGGCAAGGCTCATGACGCGGGGGATGGTGCCCTTGTCGAGGACGTTGAGGTTGAGCGGAATGCGCTGCTCGAGCTCGGTGAGGCGGAACAGCTGCTCCATCAGCACCACCTCGTCGACCGTACCGGCGCGCGGCTCGAGCACGAGGCGGATGTCGTCGGCGCTCTCGTCGCGCACATCCTTGAGCAGGGGAAGCTTGCGGGCCAGCAGCAGCTCGGCGATTTTTTCGACGAGGCGCGACTTCTGGACCCCATAGGGGATTTCGGTGACGACGATCTGGTAGACGCCGCGGCCCTTGTCCTCGCGCACCCAGCGGGCGCGGAGGCGGAACGCGCCGCGGCCGGTCGTGTAGGCCTGGGCGATGCTCTCCCGGGTTTCGACGAGAATGCCCCCGGTCGGGAAATCGGGACCCGGCACGAAGCGCAGCAATTCCTCGGCGGTTGCCTTGGGGTTCTCCTTGATGAGGTAGAGCGCGGCTTCGCAGAGCTCGGCGACGTTGTGCGGCGGCACCGACGTCGCCATCCCCACCGCAATTCCCTGCGAGCCATTGGCGAGGAGGTTCGGAAAGTTGCCCGGCAGCACCTCGGGCTCCTCGCCCGAGCCGTCATAGGTCGGCTTGAAGTCGACGGCGTTCTCGTCGAGCCCCTCCATGAGGCGCGTCGCGACGTCGGTCATGCGGCTCTCGGTGTAGCGCATGGCGGCAGCGCCATCGCCGTCGATGTTGCCGAAATTGCCCTGCCCGTCGACCATCGGGTAGCGCATGGAAAAATCCTGCGCGAGACGGACGAGCGCGTCATAGATCGACTGGTCGCCGTGCGGGTGGAACGAGCCCATCACGTCGCCCACCACCTTGGCCGACTTCTTGTAGGACCCGTCGGGGTCGAGTCGAAGCAGGCGCATGCCGTAGAGAATGCGCCGGTGC
>DASZTU010000432.1:0-3077 GCA_035547975.1 Devosiaceae bacterium
GCGGGGGGTCGCGGGGGCTGCTGCTCTATATCCTTTCGACGCATGGCCTGCTGATCTTCGGGCTCGTGCTGGCGATCCTCTTCGCCATCCTCCTGCCCGGCACCTTCGCCGGGCTCCAGACGGTGCGCGCCATTCTCGGCAACAACACCACTGTGGCCCTTCTCGCCATGGCCGAGATGCTGGTCATTGCCGGGGGCAATTACGACCTCTCGGTCGCCTATTCGATCGGCCTCATGCACATCATCGCGATGAGCCTCATCGTCTGGGCCGGCGTTCCGTGGCCGCTCGTCGTGATCATCACCATCCTCGCGGGCGGGCTCGTCGGCTGGATCAACGCGGCGCTGGTCGAATACGCCAAGATCGACAGCTTTATCGCGACGCTCGGCGTCGGCACCGTGCTCTACGGCATCGGCACCTACATCACCAACGGCACACAGGTCGTGGGCGTCGTGCCGGAATGGTTCGCCCTCATCAACGACGGGCGCGTGCTCGGCATCCCGTTTCCGACCTATATCGTGGCCGCCGTCGCGATCGTCGCCTGGCTCTCGCTCGAGCACCTGCCGCTCGGCCGGCACCTTTATGCCATCGGCTCCAACCGCCGCGCCGCCGAGCTCACCGGGGTCAACAGCCGCCGCCTGGTGATGGGCAGCTTCGTCTGCTCGGGGCTGCTCGTCGGTCTCGCCGGGGTGATCCTCGCCGCCCGCCTGCAGGTCGCGCAGAGCTCGGTCGGGCCGGAGTTCCTGCTGCCCGCCTTCGTGGGCTCGCTGCTCGGGGCGACCACCGTGCGGCCGGGGCGGGTGAATGCCGCCGGCACCATCATTGCCGTGCTGGTCCTCGCGGTCGGCATCGCCGGACTGCAGCAACTGGGCAATTCGTTTTTCGTCGAGCCCATCTTTCAGGGTGGGGCGCTGATCGTCTCGGTCGGCCTCGCCGGTTACGCCGCCCGCCGCAGGAAATCCTGAGGCGTCACAAACGGCCCGCGCGGGGAGACACGAACGCGGGCGCATCGGAGGAGGACTACATGCAATCCAAACCGTTCAGCGTACGCAACGCCCTGCTCGCCGGCACCAGCCTTGTGCTGGCCGGCGCAATGGCAATCCCGGCCTTCGCGGATTCGGGCTTTCTCGACCGCATGAAAGCCGACGTCGCGGCCGCCACCGCGCCCGGCGGTGGCGCCTGGGACGGCCCGACCAGCGGGCCCAAGGCCGTCAAGGACAAGACGGTCGTCTTCGTGTCGCTGACCCAGAACAGCTCGGGCAACAATGACGCGAGCAAGGGCGCCGGCGACGCGGCCAAGGCGCTGGGCTGGAAATACTCGGTGATCGACGGCAAGGGCAACGCCACCGACAGCGCCAACGCGCTGCAGCAGGCCATCGCGCTCAAGCCGGACGGCATCATACTGGGCTCGATCGACCCCGCCTCCAACAAGGCCGCGCTCGATCAGGCGGCGGCCGCCGGCATCAAGATCGTCTCCTGGCACTCGACCTCGACGCCGGGCCCGGTCGCCGACTCCCACATCTTCGTCAACGTCTCGACGCCGCCCGACCAGATCGCCTATCTCGCCGGCGAGTACGCGGTGGTGCATTCGAACGGCAAAGCCAAGGCCGAGGTGATTTCGGACCGGCAGTACCAGATCGTCGTCACCAAGTCGGACGCCATCGAGAAGGCGATCAAGGAGTGCGACACCTGCCAGCTGCTGAGCGAGGACAATGGGCCGTTCGGCGAAGTGCCGCAGCGCACGCCCTCGCTCACCAATTCGCTGCTGCAGAAATACGGCAAGGACCTCGGCTACATGCTGACGTTCAACGACGTCTATTTCGACTTCGTCGTGCCGACGCTGAAGTCGGCCGGGATCGAGCCCGGCAGCCCGCCCTACCTGATCTCGGCGGGTGACGGCTCGGAGAGCGCCTATCAGCGCATCCGCACCGGCCAGTTCCAGATCGCGACCGTGCCCGAGCCGGCCTACATGCACGGCTGGCAGCTGATCGACGAGCTCAACCGCGCCTTCAACGACCAGCAGCCCTCCGGATACGTGACCAAGGTGCACCTCGTCACCAAGGACAACATCGACGCGGACGGCGGGAAGGACAACCGCTACGACCCGCAGAACGGCTACCAGGACCAGTACAAGAAGATCTGGGGCGTCGAGATGTAAGCGGCGCCAAGCCCAGTGGCGGCGGGAGGAGTCCCCTTCCCGCCCCTCTTGCTCTAGCCTCGAGCGCTCCCCGGCCATCCTTGTCTGGCCGCGGGGGCCAACCGAGGAAGCGCCGTGACCGACCAGATCGCCTACTATGCCGCCGAGAGACCCTCACACCAGATCCGGCCTGACCTGCTGGGCACGGTCATTCCCGCCGAGCACGGAACGCTGGTGCGCTGGGCCGTGCCGGCGGGCCGCCCCGAGACACCGCTCCACAGCCACAACGAATTCGAGCAGATAACCGTGCTGCTGGAAGGGCGCATCAAGACGAGGGTCGGGCCGGAGACCTTCATCCTCGGCCCGGGCGACCTCGTCCGCATCGCACCGGGCGCGGTGCACGGGGCAACCACTGCCCTCGACGGCCGCGACGCCCTCGTCCTCGACATCTTCATGCCGCCGCGCCAGCAATATCTCGAGGCGGCCCGAACCGAACCTGCCGCCAGCCCATGATCATCGCCCGACCTCAGGGTAGATGGAATCGCACAGGGAATGCCCATGAGTGACATCAGGCCCGAAAGCGCCCGGAACTTCCGCTTCGTCGGCTACACGGACATGGGTGGGCAGGCCGACGGCACGCAGCTGATGGTCAGCCGTGGGCACGCCTATGTGGCGCATCCCTTCTCGAACGGCGCGACGGTTCTCGACGTTTCCGATCCCCGCTCGCCCCGCGTCGTCAACCGGCTGCCGGTGCACAGGAAATCGTGGTCGATCCACCTGCAGGCCGCCAACGATTTGCTGCTCGTCGTCGAGGAATTCAACTTCTACTCGGTGTTCAACGAAGGCTCGTCCTACTACGACGCCTCCGCCGACGGCATGGATTCGTCGCGCTTCGGCAAGCGGGGGGAGGATTTCTCTGCCGGGATGCGCGTCTCTGACATCA
>DASZTU010000433.1:0-2287 GCA_035547975.1 Devosiaceae bacterium
CAGCTCGGCGCGATCGACACCAAGGGGTGGTCGTTCGATATCAAGCGGGCGCCCGCCGCCGCCGCGGCTCCGGCCCAGCCACCGGCCCCGCCGGCGACCGCCTCTGCGGGTTCGGCCGCGACCGCCCCCGCCGCGGCGACGGCGCCTGCGGCCGCTCCGGCCGCCCCCGATTACACCTTCACCGCCTCGAAATCCGCATCGGGCGTCACTCTTGCCGGCGACGTGCCGACGGAAGGGGCGCGCGGCTACTTCGCCGACATGGCGGGCGCGAGCTCGGGCGATGGCCTCTCGATTGTCGCCCACCCGCCGGAAAACTTCGTCACCAATGCCTTGGCCGGCATCGACGCGCTGGGGAAGCTCAGCGAGGGTGAACTGGCGCTCTCGGCGGGCAAGTGGTCGCTCAAGGGCAAGGCGCCGACGCCCGAGGCGCGCGACGCTGTGGTTGCGAGCCTCGGCGCGCTCCCGACGGGCAAGGACTTTGCCGTCGACGTCGTGGGGCCGACCCCGGTCGAGCTCTGCAACATGAAGCTCGCGGCGCTCGGCCCCCACGGGCCGGCGATCAACTTCGACGGCCGCACGACGAAATTCGCCAAGGGGACCGACGCCGAGCTCGATGGGGTGGCCGCGGCCCTGGCGCTCTGCCCCGGGGTTCGTGTCGACGTCGCCGCCTATACCGACTCGGATGGTGCCGCCGATGCCAACATGGCCCTGACGGTCGCGCGTGCCGAGGCCGTGATCGGCGCGCTGGTCAAGCGCGGCATCGAGGCCGATCGGCTCTATGCCGTCGGCTATGGCGAGACGCTGCCTCTCGTCCCCAACACGACGAAGGCCAACAAGGCGAAGAACCGCCGCATCGAGTTCACCATCGATCCGAAGGAGTAGCGGGGCGGACGACCTCGCACCGGCATTGCCGGGGGCGTCCGCGCTCGCACTGAGGAGGCGGGGCCGCCAGCCCGCTAGTCCTCCTCAGCTCGCTTCGGCGATGAAGCGGGCCGCCCGGGCAATCACCGCATCGAACATCTCGACGGTCAAAACCCCGGTATTCGTGTTGTACCGGGAGCAGTGATAGCTGTCGAAGAGGTGCCGGCCGTCGGTGAGCCGGTGCTCGGCCCCGTGCCCGAAAGGGTAGCGCGCGCGGCGTTCGCCGAGGGCGGCGAGCAGCTGGTCGTGCGCGATGCGCCCCAGGGCGAGGAAACCCCTGACGCCGCTGTAGCGGGCGAAGGCCGCTTCGAGATAGCGCCGGCAGGTCCGGATTTCGGTCGTCGTCGGCTTGTTTTCCGGCGGCACGCAGTGGACGCCGTTGGCGATGAGCACGCCCTTGAGCATCAGGCCGTCACCGGGATCGGCGCGGTACTCCCCGGTCGCCAGCCCGTGCCTCAGCAGGGCGTCGTAGAGCGTGTCCCCGGCATAGTCGCCGGTGAACGGCCGGCCGGTCCGGTTGGCTCCCCGAAGCCCGGGCGCCAGCCCGACGATGATCAGTTTCGGATCCGGGTCGCCCCAGTTGGGGACCGGTGCATTGAACCAGTCCGGGTGAAGATGGCGGGCCTCCTCGCGGAAGGTGACGAGCCGCGGGCAGAGCGGGCAGTCGCGGGGAGGGTTGGGATCGAGAGCAGCAGGGGAGGTGGATGGCATGACCGAGAGCTACCCCGAGGCAGGCGCCGCTGGCCAGCCCCTTCGCGCGGCTCTCCACCCCGGGCGTGCCCGGGGCGCGTCGCGGCCGGATTGAGGTGCCGCCCGACGTAAGAAGCCGAGCCGGCTTCCTACTTGTCGGCAGGGGCGGGGGCTGCTGCGGCCGCCGCCGCGGCCCGCTCGGCCCGCTCGCCCGAGGGCGCCCGCCCGACGGTCTTGGCGAGGTCTGCGACGTCGAGGAAGAAGTCCGCCTGGCGGCGAAGGTCGTCGGCAATCATCGGCGTCGGCGTGGTCAGGGTCGAGGCGACCGTAACGCGCTTGCCGCGCCGCTGCAGCGCGGCGACCAGCGCGGTGAAATCACCGTCACCCGAAAACAGAATCAAGTGGTCGTAAAAGGGCGCCATCTCCAGAGCATCGACCGTGAGTTCGATGTCCATATTGCCCTTGATCTTGCGCCGGCCCGTCGCATCTGTGAATTCCTTGGCCGGCTTGGTGACCACGGTAAAACCGTTGTAGTCGAGCCAGTCGATCAGCGGCCGTATGGAAGAATATTCCTGATCTTCTACGAGCGCTGTATAATAATAGGCGCGAAGAAGATAAGCTTTGCTCTGGAATTCCGCCAGCAGGCGACGATAGTCGATATCCATGCCAATGGCGC
>DASZTU010000434.1:0-2805 GCA_035547975.1 Devosiaceae bacterium
GACCAGCGACCTGGTGTTCGCGGCGCTCCGGGAGCTGATCAAGGAAGAAGGCGCCGCGGCCCTGATCGCCACGCACAATTTCGACCTCGCGCGCCGCGCCGACCGCATCGTCACCATACGCGGCGGGCTGATCGTCCCGCACACGGTCTAGGCAAAGGCACTCACTTCCGGAGCAGGGGCGGCCTTCCGGGCGAGTGCGGGCCCGAACCTCGCCCTTCGACAGGCTCAGGGTGAGGTCCCCGGGAGCGCGGCGCCGGAGGTGACGGTCCTCCCCGAGGCTATGGTCCTCGCAGGGCTGGGGCCGTTCCCTCACCTCATGCTGAGCATGTCCAACCATGGGCCGGAGACACCGACCCATCCGCACCATGGCGCCGCCTCCGCGAAATGTGGTGGAAGATTGGCGGCGGGCGGCAGGCGACCGTGCCGCAGCCGGGCGCCATCTCTATAATATTACTGGACGAATCAACGGAACCCGTGCGCACGAGGGCGGCTTCCGGATGAGGGTGCGTCGCGGCGAGGTTTTGCGCCCGCCGCCAAGCGGTTGCGGCGCCAGATGAGGCAATGATGAACAAGCCTGCTCCCAAAGAGCCGTCGATGGACGAAATTCTCTCTTCCATCCGGCAGATCATTGCCGATGACGACGGGGCGGCCCCCAAGCGGCCGACTCTCGTCGGCGGGCCGGCGGAGACGTCCCCACCGGTCGCCGATGTGCCCGCGACGAGCGCATCGCCACCCGCCGTCGAGGCGGCGGAGGAGGCGCCTCTCTCGCTCTCGGCCGCCCAGATTCTCGGCACGCCCGGCCCGGCGGGCGACGACCTCGACCTCGCCGCCTTTGCGGCCGAAGGGGAGGGCGCGGCGAGCAAAGGCGGCTTCATCGACCCTGACGATGTCGGGTTCGAGCCCGATGCAAGCGCCGAAATCGTGGCGCCCGAACCCGAGCCGGAACCGGTTCCCGCGCGGGCGCCGGCGCCCCGGCCGGCTCCCGCCGCGGTGGCGCCCGCCCCGCAGGCGCCGAGGCCGCGGCCCACGGCGGCTCAGGCGGCCCCCATGCCCGATCCTCAGCTTTCGGCCGACATCGCGGAGCAGTTGCTGGCGCCCACCACGGACGCCGCGGTGCGGATGAACTTCGCGCGCCTCAACAATCTCGGGGTGGGAACGCCCGGCCTCACCATCGAGGCCATGATGCGCGACATGCTGCGCCCGATGCTCAAGGAGTGGCTCGACGAGCATCTCCCGGCCGTGGTCGAGCGCATGGTCGAAAAAGAGATCGCCCGGATTTCGCGCGGTCTCGACTAGCGTCGGGCGGCACCGGGCGGAGATCGATGCCTCCGCCCAGTTGACGAGCGGCCCTGCCATTCCCTAAGTCAATGCCACTCGCCCGGCCCGCCTGAATCCCCTCGATTTCGGCGGGCGTTTGTTGTTGGACTCCCGCATGCTCGACAAGACCTACGCGCCACAGGCCGTCGAAGGCCGCATCTACGATACCTGGCAGAAAGCCGGAGCCTTCAGGGCCGGGGCCGGTGCCAGGGCCGGAGCAAAGCCCTTTTCGATCGTCATTCCGCCGCCCAACGTCACGGGCAACCTGCACGTCGGGCACGCGCTCAACAACACCATCCAGGACATCCTCGCCCGCTTCAACCGGATGCGCGGCCGCGATGTTCTCTGGCAGCCGGGCACGGACCACGCCGGCATTGCCACGCAGATGATCGTCGAGCGCCAGTTGATGGAACGCCAGCAGCCGGGCCGGCGCGAGATGGGGCGCGAGAAATTCGTCGAGCGGGTGTGGGAGTGGAAGGCCGAGAGCGGCGGCGCCATCATCAACCAGCTGAAGCGGCTCGGCGCCTCGGCCGACTGGAGCCGCGAGCGGTTCACCCTGGGCGAGCACGGCGAACCCGACGACCAGATGGTCAGGGCCGTGACCAAGGTTTTCGTCGAGCTCTACGAGAAGGGGCTGATCTACCGCGACAAGCGGCTGGTCAACTGGCACCCGGGGCTCGAGACCGCGATTTCCGACCTCGAGGTCGAGAACATCGAGGTGAACGGGCACATGTGGCACCTGCGCTATCCGCTCGCGGATGGCGTGACCTATCGGTTTCCGGTCGCCTTCAACGCCGACAGCGAGCCGATCGCGTTCGAGACGCGCGACTATATCGTGGTCGCGACCACCCGCCCCGAGACGATGCTCGGTGACACGGGCGTCGCCGTCCATCCCGAGGATCCGCGCTACAGCGACCTCGTCGGGAAGGATGTGGTCCTGCCGCTGGTCGGCCGGCGCATCCCGATCGTTGCCGACGAGTACGCCGACCCCGCGCTCGGCACCGGCGCCGTCAAGATCACGCCCGCGCACGATTTCAACGACTTCGAGGTCGGGCAGCGCCAGAAGCTGCCGGCGATCAACATCTTCACCACGACCGCGAAGATCGTCGGACGCGACGTGGTGCCCGACATTCCCGAAAAATACGTGGGCCTCGACCGCTTCGAGGCGCGCAAGAAGATCGTTGCCGATCTTGAAGCGCTGGCCGAGGACGATCCCCATCGCGGCCTCGACCACGTCGAGCATCGCAAGATCATGGTGCCGCACGACGAAAAATCGAAGCTCGTCGTGATCGAGCCGTTTTTGACCGACCAGTGGTTCGTCAATGCCGAGGTGCTGGCCAGGCCGGCGCTCGAGGCGGTGCGCGACGGGCGCACCAAATTCGTGCCGCAGCAGTACGAGAACACCTATTTCGCCTGGCTCGAAAACATCAAGCCATGGTGCATCTCGCGCCAGCTCTGGTGGGGGCACCAGATTCCGGCGTGGTATGG
>DASZTU010000435.1:0-1727 GCA_035547975.1 Devosiaceae bacterium
CACCGCATCCATGAGCACGAGATCGGGCGTCAGGCGTGCGGCAATCCTGAGCGCCGCCTCCCCGCCTGAGGCGACGAGGACCGTGCGCCCGTCCGCCTCGAGGGCCTCGGTCAGGAAGCCGAGCGAGTCAGGAGAATCGTCGACCACGAGGAGGGTTTCGGCGCGTAGCGGCTCAATCATGGGCCCTCCCCTTCTAGGAGCCTCGCAAAGCCTTCAAAATCAAATGCCTGTATGCGCGCGCGCAACAGCTCGACGAACGGGCGGTGAGTCGGCTCCTCCGAGAGTTTGGCGAGCTTGGCCTCGATGCCGCGCACATGGCCGATTTCGCCGAGGCTCCTGAGCTCGGCAAGTTCCGCGGCCGCGGGCCGGGCACCGGCGGGCGCATCGGCTTCGTCTGTCGCGCCCGCCTCGAGCAACTGCAGTTTGAGGTGCAGCTCGAGCTTATCGAGGAACTGCCGCAGGTCGACGGGCTTGGCGAGGGTGTCGTTGTGGCCCGCATCGGCCGGTATGCCGTCCCCGACATTGGCCGACAGCATGACGATCGGCGCGTCGATGCCGAGCCGCCTCAGCCGGCCGACCAATTCCCACCCCTCCATGCCGGGCATCGAGATATCGACCAGAAACAGGTCCGGGACGGCCGCCTCGACCATCGCCAGGCATTCGCCGCCCCCATCGGCCGTAAGCACGAGGAAGTCCAGCGGCTGCAGCAACTCGCGCATCAGTTCGCGGTGATCGGCATTGTCGTCGACGACCATGATGGTTCGCCGCCGCCCGGCATAGCCGTTGATCGGCTTCTCCGGGGACATGCGGAGTGCCGGCCGGTTGACCCGCGCGAGCATCAGCCGGACCCGGAATACCGATCCGCGCCCGGGCTCGCTTTCGACCGAAATGCTGCCCCCCAGCGTTTCGCTCAAGAGCCTCGTGATGGTGAGCCCGAGGCCGAGCCCGGGCGACATCCGCCGGCGCTCGGCTTCACCGCGCACGAACGGCTCGAAAATGCGATCCATCTCATCGGCCGCGATGCCGGGCCCTGTGTCGCGGACGGTGAAGGTCGCGACCTGCGAGCGGTAGGCGACCTCGAAATCGATGCGGCCCTCGTCGGTGTACTTGATGGCATTGCCGAGGAGGTTGACGAGGATTTGCCTGAGGCGCTTCTCGTCGGTGCGCACGTGAAGGGGCAGTTCCGGCGCGCGCAGGTGCCGAAAGGCGACGCCTTTCGCCTCCGCCTGGAGGCGAAACATCTCGACCAGCTGGTCGAGGAAATCGTGGATGTTGATCTCGTTCGAATAGACCTGCATGCGGCCGGCTTCGATGCGGGAGATATCGAGCAGGCCGTCGATGAGGCCGGACAAGTGCTCGGCGCTGCGCCGGATGGTTTTGATCGATGCCTGCCGCCGCGCCGGAATGGTTTCGTCCCGCTCGAGCAGCTGGGCGTACCCGAGGACGGCGTTGAGGGGCGTCCTGAGCTCATGGGAAAGGCCGACCACGTACCGGCTCTTGGCCCGGTTGGCGGCCTCGGCGTCTTCCTTGGCCTTCTGCAGCGCCGCGTCGGTGCGGTTGTGCGCCTCGATTTCCTTGAGCAGCAGCGTGGTCTGGCGCGAGCTCTCTTCCTCGGCGACCCGCCGGCTGTCGTGCGCGAGTACGAGGTACCAGCAGGCGGTCCCCGTCACGACGGCGAAGACAAAGAACACGGCGGCAACCGTGCCGGCGACGACCTCGGAGGTCTC
>DASZTU010000436.1:0-11531 GCA_035547975.1 Devosiaceae bacterium
AGAGCATCATCAGATGTGTGCCAAGCCCCCCACACCCGCCGCTGCGCGGCGACCTCTCCCCAAAGGGGCGAGGTGAGATGTGGCGCGGCCTTGCAAGTTGGGCTCGCCCGCCCTCCGCGCGTGGCGCTTGGCCCCCTCACCCCCCGCTCACGCGGCGACCTCTCCCCAGAGGGGCGAGGTGTGATGTGGCCCGGCATTGCCAGTTGGCCTTGCCGTTCGCCGACCCCCGTCCGCTCCCCATCCGAGCCCGGTCCGCTCGCCGATTGCCGGCCGCCCGCCCCGTCCGCTCCCAACCCCGCCCGCTCCGCTCGCCGATTGCGGCCGCCCGCTCCGCTCGCCCGCCGCGACCTACCGGTTCTGCCGGTTCTCGATCAGGTCCTGCACCACGGCCGGATCGGCCAGGGTCGAGGTATCGCCGAGCGCCCCATAGTCGTTCTCGGCGATCTTGCGCAGGATGCGCCGCATGATCTTGCCCGAGCGGGTCTTCGGCAGGCCCGGCGCAAACTGGATCAGGTCGGGGGAGGCGATGGCCCCGATCTCCTTGCGCACCCAGTTCTTGAGCTCGGTCTTGAGCCCCTCGTCCGGCTTCTCACCCGCCATCAGGGTCACATAGGAATAAATACCTTGACCTTTCACGTGGTGCGGGTAGCCCACCACCGCGGCCTCGGAGACCTTGGGATGGGCGACGAGCGCGCTCTCGATCTCGGCCGTGCCGATGCGGTGACCGGAAACGTTGAGGACGTCGTCGACGCGGCCCGTGATCCAGTAGTAGCCGTCCTCGTCCCGCCGGCAGCCATCGCCGGTGAAGTAGTAGCCCTTATACTGGGTGAAGTAGGTCTGCACGAACCGGTCATGGTCGCCATAGACGGTGCGCATCTGCCCCGGCCAGCTGTCGGCGATGCAGAGCACGCCTTCGGCCCTGGTGCTCTCCTGCACCTGGCCTTCCGGCGACAGAACCACCGGCTTTACGCCGTAGAAGGGCTTTGTGGCCGAGCCCGGCTTGGTCGGGATGGCGCCGGGGAAGGGGGCGATCATGTGCCCGCCGGTCTCGGTCTGCCACCAAGTGTCGACGATGACGCAGCGCTCGTGGCCGACGTGCTTGTGGTACCAGAGCCAGGCCTCGGGATTGATCGGCTCGCCCACCGTGCCGATGATCCTGAGCGAGGAAAGGTCGTTCCGGTCGACCCATTCGGGCCCGGCGCCCATCAGCGCGCGGATGGCGGTCGGCGCCGTATGGAAGATGTTGACCTTCCACTTGTCGACGACCTGCCAGAAGCGCGAGGGATCGGGGTAGTTCGGCACCCCCTCGAACATCAGCGTCGTCGCCCCGTTGGCGAGCGGGCCATAGACGATGTAGCTGTGGCCCGTGACCCAGCCGACATCGGCGGTGCACCAGTAGATGTCGCCGTCGTGATAGTCGAAGGTCAGCTGGTGCGTGAGCGAAGTCCAGACCGCATAGCCGCCCGTCGTGTGCAGCACCCCCTTGGGCCGGCCGGTCGAGCCGGAGGTGTAGAGAATGAACAGCGGGTCTTCCGCGTTCATCGGCTCGGGTTCGCAGAACGGCTCGATTCCGGCGGCCGCCTCGTGCCACCAGATGTCGCGGCCGCCCTTCATCGGCACTTCGTTGCCGGTGTTGGCGATCACCAGGACGCAGTCGACCCCGAGCGCCTTGGCGAGCGCCTCATCGACGTTCCGCTTGAGCGGAATGGTCTTGCCGCCGCGGCGGCCCTCGTCGGCGGTGATGACGATGCGGCTGTCGCAGTCGTTGATGCGGCCGGCGATCGAATCCGGCGAGAACCCGCCAAAAATCACGGAATGCACCGCCCCGATGCGCGCGCAGGCGAGCATGGCGTAGGCGGTCTCGGGAATCATCGGCATGTAGATGGTGACCCGGTCGCCCTTCCTGACGCCCTGCGCCTTGAGCACATTGGCAAAGCGGCAGACGTGCTCGAAGAGCTCGCGATAGGTGATCCTGGCGTCGGTGCCGGGCGTATCGCCTTCCCATATGATGGCGACCTGGTCGCCGCGCGTCTCGAGGTGGCGGTCGATGCAGTTGGCCGAGAGGTTCAGCACCCCGTCCTCGAACCATTTGATCGAGACGTCGGGGTAGGCGAAGCTCGTGTTCTTGATCTTGGTCGGCGGCTTGATCCAGTCGATCCGCTTCGCCTGCTCGGCCCAGAAGCCCTCCGGGTCCTCGACCGAGCGCCGGTAGTTCTCGGCATATGCCTCGGGGGTGGTGAAGGTGCGCGCCCGAATCTCGGCGCTTGGCTGGAACAGCAGGTTATCGGTCATGACGGCTCCTCTCCTCAGCCCGTTTCTAGTCTCTGAGTCAAAGGCCTGCAAGAATGCCAAGAGGGCGAGCGACGGGCTTGTCCGCGGAGGCGTTAACCCCGGGCGCGGAAAGGTCGCGCGAAAGGCGCCCCGAGGGCCTATCCTCCTTAGATCAACCCCCGGAGGCGCCCATGACCGATGCCGCCCTCGTCGAGGACCACTCACCCCAGGCTGCCGCGCCGGCAGCGTTGCCGCCGCTGCGGCCCGCCCGCGCCAGCGAGATCGATCTCGTCCACGCGCGGCTGATGGAAGCCGTCAGCTCTTCGCCCTTCTACTCCGCCGAGTTCAAGGCGTACGAAACCGCCCGGCTCACCAAAGGCTATCTCGAGGCGCTGCTCGAGGCCGACCCCTGGCACCTCGCGCTCATGCAGCTCGAGGGCAGCACGGTCGGCTTCATGATTTCCGGTCCGGAACTCGGGACGCTCTGGCTTTATTGGTCCTACCTCTTTCCGGAGCACCGCAAGAGCGGGGTGGCCATGAAATCGATGCGCGCCTTCGTCGAGCATTGGGACAACGGCCGCTTCCACAAGATCTCGACCTATACCAAACCCGGCAACGACGTCGCCGAGGCGATCATGCGCCGCTTCGGCTTCGCCCGGACGGCGCTCCTCGAGCAGCACATCTTTGGCGAGGACTACCTGCTCTACGAGCGCAAGCTGAACAAGGCCGTGCCGGGCTACGACCACGGCGCCGCGACGGGCCGGGCGGCGCAACTGAGGCGCCGCGTCCTGCACTTCCTCGGCCGCTGAGGGCTATTCGGCGGCTTCCACCTGCGGCGCGGCGAAGCGCGGGCGGAGGAGCCGTGCCCGGATCGAGACGTCCACCTTGGCCGTCCGGAGCACGGTGTACCACTGGGCGCCCGACCAGAGGGTGATCGCGACGAGCGCCGCGAGCGCCGCCCCCATGAGCCCGAAGCGCGGCGCGAGCAGCATGTTGCCGACGACGAGCGTCACGATGCCGAGCGCAATCGCCGGCAGGGTCGCGTAAGGCTTGTCGTGCACGGAGAGCACGAGCGAGGCCGGCCCGAACACGGAGCGCACGACGAGCGCGAGGCAGAGCACGGCGAGGGGCGCGGCGCCCGCGAGGAAGGCCGGCCCGAAGATCATCAGCGCCAGTGGCGCGACCGTCGCCATGATGCAGAACAGCAGTACCGAGAGGCCTGACGCGACGAGGTTGGCGTCCCCGATCTTGCGGTGAAAACCTTCCCGGTCGGCCTTGGCTTCGCTTTCGAACATGTCGGGAAGGGTGACGGAATAAACCACCGCAACGCCGAATGAGACGAGCGAGAAGACGCGGGTGCACACGCCGAAGATCGCCAGTTCTTCGCGATTGAGGAGGTTCGAGAGCACCAGGAGGTCGAGATCGAAGAAGAAGTCCGAGGCAAGGGTGATCACGACCCAGGGCGCCGCAAAGCGCCACCAGCGGCGCCATTCGAGCGGCCGCGCCGGAACGAGCGTCGGAACCTCGCGCGTCGCGAGCACCAGCCAGGCGAACTGCACCAGCGAGACGGCGAGCATCCCGAGGCTGACGCACCAGATCAGGACGTCAAAACTGCGTTCGGGAGTCGTCGCGGCGAAGGCGATGACGAATGCGCCGAGGATCACCAGCGGCCGGAAGATCGTGTCGGCGAGGAGCCCCGCATAGGGCCGCTTGAGGCCGATGAGGATGGCGCCGGTCACGAACACCATGGCGGTGGCGAAGGTGAGAATGCAGGCCGGCAGCCAGTGCATGGTGAAGACGTGGCCGGGCGCCCCGAAAAGCGCCGCGACCGGCGCGCCGGCGAGAAAGAGCACGAGCGTCATGATCGTCACGTGCCCGTAGGCGCGGACGAGGAAACCGCGCAGCAGCCGCCCCTCACCCTTGGCCCGGTATTCCGCCGCGAAATAGGTGCCGACCGTCTCGAAACCGAGCGGCATGACCACGGCAATGAGGTTCACGGTGGCGATGATCAGCAGGTAGTTGCCGAGGGCCACCGACCCCCAGCTTCGCGCGATCGCCGCCTGGGCGATGAAGGTCAGCCCCGCGCCGCAGACGCGCGCCACGAACAGCGTCGCCGATTGCGAGGCGAGCCGTTTCCAGACCGCCATTCACTCCCCCTCGGCGGGCGAGGGGCGCTGCTGGTCGGGGTGGGCCTTGCCGCCCATCAGAACCTCGAGGCGGCGCTTGGCGGCATGGAAGAACTCGCGTCCGGCAAACGCGCCCTCGCCGAGGAGGAGCGGCAGCCGGTAGGCGGCGTAGTTGGCGACCGGCGGGACCGGGCTGATGACGCCCGCATCGCCCACCATGCCCTTCTTGAACTGGTGGAGGCCGTGGAAGCCGTCGGTTCCGCCGAGATCGTACCAGTCGGCGCGGGTGTGGTCGCGCAGCCAGCGAATGACGTTCCAATGGAGGAAATAACCGGCCCGCAGCGGCAGGGCCCGGTCGTTGGTGGCGCCGAAGAGGTAGACCGCGGTGTCGCCCGCCTTGAAGATGATCGCCCCGGCGACGACCTCGCCCTCGTGCCGCACGAAGAAAAGCTCGGGCCTGAGGGCAGGGGAGGCGACGGCAAAGAGCGCCGGGATGGTGTTGTACGCCGAGTGATCCGGAAAATTCTTCCGGTCCGTCATCGCCCGGTAGAGTCGGTCGAACTCGTCGACCCGCTCCGCGCCGGCGCGCTCGAAGGTGAGCCCGGACTTGAGCGATTTATTGAGGTGGTAGCGCCACTTCTGGCCGAGGCTTTTGCGCTGCTCCTCGTCGCTGAGCCTCAGATTGACGATGTAGCGGTTGGGGAAGAGCAAGGTCGCGCCGCGCCGGAAACGGCGCATCATCAGGTGGTCGAACTGCCAGTTGTGGTCCGGAACGGTCGCGGCGCGCGGCAGCACCGACAGCATCATGCGGCGCCTGACGGCATATTCGGCAACGAGGGCGTCGATCATCCCGCCGTAGAGAAGTTCCGCATCGGCGCGGTGCGCTTCCTTGAAGATCGGGCCCCATTTGCAGACGGCGATCGCCCCCACCCCGAGCGGCAGGCGCTGGATCATCATCAGCGTGCCGCCGATGACCTCTTCGCCGAGGCGGAACAGCCGCGCCTCCGGCTGGGCGGATGGCCACCGCGTCCGCGCATAGGCGAAGAGCTGCTCCTGCACCACGCCGTCGAAACCCGCCGAGACGGCGTCCCACGCTTCGGGTTCGATGGCGTCAACCGCCAGCGCCACGCGCGTCCGCGTCCGGCGCTCGACCCCGGTCCAGGTGAGATGGCCCTCCTGGTTGATTTCGGCTGTGAGTGACACCGTCCTCGGTCCAATCCGTCGCAATCGGGCGGACGCTAGTCCCGGACCATGAGCAAATCACTACGCAGAAAGGCAAAATGCCGCAAAACCACGTGCTGTGGTTAAGAAGTTTTCCGGAGGAAGAGGGGCGGAGCCGGCGGCCCGCTACTCGGAAAAGTGCGGGATATCGGGCACCATGCCGCCGCCGGTCACGTCGTCGAGGCCGTTATAGACCATGCGCAGCGCCACGACGAAGATGATGGCGAGACCGAGATAGGCGATCCAGCGGTGCCGCTCGAGCAGGCTCGCGATGAAGGCGGAGGCAAAGCCCATCAGCGCGACCGACAGCGCCAGCCCGAAAACCAGCGCGGGAAGGTGCCGCTGGGCGGCCCCGGCCACCGCCAGCACATTGTCGAGCGACATCGAGATGTCGGCGACGATGATCTGCGCGACCGCCTGCCGGAGCGTCTTGGCGGGCTCGAGGTGGAAGCCGTGCGGCTCGATGCCGCCGGCGGCGGCGAGGCGCTGCGCCTGAAAATGCGCCGATTGGGCCCGGGTCTCCTGCCACATCTTCCAGCACACCCAGAGCAGCAGAATGCCGCCGGCGAGCAGCAGCCCGGTGATCGCCAGGATCTGCACCGCGACCGCGGCAAAGCAGATACGCAGCAGCGTTGCCGCGCCGATGCCGATGATGATGGCCTTGCGCCGCAGATGATGGGGGAGGCCGGCGGCGGCGAGTCCGATCACCACCGCGTTGTCGCCGGCCAGCACCAGATCGATCATGATCACCTGAAACAGCGCGCCGAAGGCGCCGGGATCCTGAAACAAGTGCAAAGCCGGATTTCCTGAATGGTGCTGCGCGTTTGGTCGCGCGTGCCGGCTGGCCGGCCTTGCTGCCTATGTAGGGCGGTCGGCAGAGGCTTCCAGCCCGCAACCGGTTTTTTCCGCTGAATATCTGAGCCGCTCCCCCCCTCGCCAAGGCAGCGGGCTTTGTCTAAGAGGCGCCGTCCGTAACCCGCGTGTCAGGAGGCGTTGTTGGCCGAGGCGTACGATTTGGTGGTGATCGGGGCGGGTTCGGGCGGTGTCCGGGCGGCCCGGATCGCAGCGGGCCACGGCGCCAGGGTCGCCATCATCGAGGAATTTCGCGTCGGGGGCACCTGCGTCATCCGCGGCTGCGTGCCCAAGAAGCTCTATGTCTATGCGAGCCGCTTCCGGGACATGTTCGAGGTCGCGCCGAGCTTCGGCTGGCAGGTGGATGCCGCGTTCGACTGGCCGACGCTGCGCGACAACAAGGAACGGGAGATCAGCCGGCTGGAAAAGGCCTATGTGGCCGGCCTTGACGGCGCCGGCGCCGAACTGATCCGCGACCGCGCCGAGATCGTCGATCCCTTCACCGTTCGCACGGTGAACGGCGGGCGCGTGCTCTCGACCCGCTACATCCTCGTGGCGACCGGCGCCCATCCGCGAATCCCCGACGTTCCCGGCAAGGAACTCGCCATTACCTCCAACGAGGCGTTCGACCTCGAGCACCTGCCGCATTCGATCCTCATCGAGGGCGGGGGCTATGTCGGCGTCGAGTTCGCGACGATCTTTGCGGGTCTTGGCGTGCACACGACCCTCGTATACCGCGGCACCTGCGTGCTGCGGGGCTTCGACGAGGATCTGCGCGAGGGCCTCGATGCGGGGTTCGAGCGGCGCGGCATCCGGCGGATCTACGAAACCAATGTGCGGGCCCTGCGCAGAGAGGGCAGCGATATCGTCGCGCGCTTCGGCGACGGCACGGAGGCGCCCTTCGGTGCCGTGATGTTTGCCATCGGCCGCGACCCCAACGTCCAGGGCTTCGGCCTGCTCGAGGCGGGGGTGGCCCTCGACGAGGAGGGTGCGATCGAAGTCGACCGGTTCTCCAAGACCAGCGTCGATTCGATCTATGCGGTGGGGGACGTGACGGGGCGGATGGCGCTCACCCCCGTTGCCATCCGCGAGGGACAAGCCGTGGCCGAAACCCTCTTCAACAACAATCCGACCGCGGTCGACCACTCGCTCGTCGGCACCGCCGTGTTCTCCGAGCCGGAGGTGGCAACGATCGGGCTCACCGAGGAAGAAGCGGCGACGCACGGCGACATCGACGTCTACCTCACCCGCTTCCGGCCGATGATCAACACCCTCTCGGACAAGACCGAGCGCATGATGCTCAAGCTCATCACGCTGGCCGAGGATCAGCGGGTGGTGGGGCTGCACGTCCTCGGGCCGGGCGCCGGCGAGATGGTCCAGCTCGCGGCCATTGCCATGGGCATGGGGGCCTGCAAGGCCGACTTCGACCGCACCATGGCCATGCACCCGACCGCCGGCGAGGAACTGGTGACCTTCAAGGCGCCGACCTATCGCTACCGGGGCGGCAGGAAGATCTAGCCGGTCGCCCGGCTCAGCCTTCCCACCAGCTCACCACCTCGGCGAGGGGCGGCCGTGGACGATCCTCGATGACCGCCGTCGGCGTGCCGATCGCGATGAAGCCGACGAAGCGCTCGCCATAGCGCGCGCCCAGCATTTCGGCGGCTTCCGAATCGAAGGCGTACCAGCGGGTGGTCCAGTTTGCGGCGTAGCCGAGCGCAAACGCCGCGTGGTGGATGTTGAAGGCGACGTTTCCCGCCGAGAGCAGCTGCTCGAACTCGGGGATCTTCGGGTGATGGGCCGCCTTGCTGAGAACGCCGATGGTGACCGGCGCCGGGAGGAACCGCTGCCGTTCGATATCGAGCGAGGCGGCGTCGTACTCGGGATGCCGGCGGGCCGCGATCTCGGCGAGCTTTTCGCCGGCCGCGAACCGTGCGTCCCCCTCGATGACGATCAGCCGCCACGGCGCGAGCTTGCCATGATCGGGCACTCGGGTGCCGATGGTGAGGATATCGTCGAGTTCCCCCGGCGTGGGGCCGGGCTCGTTGAGGAATCCCGTGCCGACCGAGCGGCGGGTCATCAGGTAGTCGCGTAGCGCGTGGTTGGTGGGCATGGTGGTCCTTGCGTGGGCGCTCGGCTTGCGGCGTGCGCCTCCTTATGACACAGCTTTTCCGCAATCCAAGCGTAGCGACGCGAAGGTTTGGGCGGGGGAGCTTTTCGCACGCGGCGATGAAGAGGGCGCAGGTTCTGCTCGTTGGCTTGCCGTTGCTTGCGGCGATCGCCGCGCCGGCATTCGCCGCCAGTCCGGTCGTGCCGATGCCGCGTCCGCGCCCGGACCACACCCCGCAGCCGGCGACCCCCGGGCCAGTTCTGGTGCAGGACGGCTCGGACGACCTGAGCGACAGTGAGGCCGCAGCCGCGACCGATCTCGGCACCACCCCGCAGCGGGTCACCCTCACGGCCGAGCTCACCGAGAAGAGCGCCCGAATCTCCGATGGCCTCGTCTGGCGCATCTACGACCCCCGCCCCGACAAGAACGGCCAGATCGCCCTCGTCGCCAAGTCCGAGCAGGCGAGCCCGACCCTCATCCTCAAGCCGGGGGACTACGTCGTCCACGTCGCCTATGGCCGCGCCCAGGCGAGCGATACGCTGAGCGTGGGCAACAAGGCGACGACCAAGGACATCGTGCTCGACGTCGGCGCGCTCAAGCTCAACGCGCTGATCGTCGGGGACCTGCCGATCCCCTTCAACCTCTTGCATTTCAGCATCTACACGGCCGGCGCGACCGATGCCGAGGGGACGCTGGTGGCCGACAAGGTGAGCCCCAACGACATCCTGACGCTCAACGCCGGGACCTATCACGTCGCGGCCTATTTCGGCGACGTCAACGCCGTGGTCCGGGCGGACCTTCGCGTCGAGCCGGGGCAGCTGACCGAGGCGACGCTTTACGAAAAGGGCGCGCAGGTTTCCTTCAAGCTCGTGTCGGAAGCGGGCGGGGAGGCGATCGCCGACATCGACTGGACCGTGCAGGCGAGCGACGGCAGCAGCGTGTTCACCAATACCGGCACCTTCCCGGCAACCGTGCTCGAGGCCGGGACCTATACCGTCACCGCCAAGCGCGGCGGCCACACCTATACCAAGCAGTTCGAGGTCAAGCCCGGCCCCGCCCAGGACATCGAGGTGGTGACGACCGCCGGCTGACCGGGCACCCGTGGCGGGCTTTCAGCCGTCCGACCGTCTTGCGGTTCAAACTGCACGCGTGATAGGTGCCGCACTCGTCGGCCGGCGCGACAAAATGTACACTTGCGCCGTTGTTCGGGAACCCACGGCAAATGGTGCAGGCAGACCGCAAACTGGTGCCGATCGTGTCGCTCGACGTGGTCGGTTACTCGCGGCTCGTCGAGCACAGCGAGCACCAGACCCTGCGCCTCGTTCGCACCGTCTACGAGGTGCTGGTCCACCGCACCATCGAGGAGCAGGGCGGCAAAGTCTTCAAGACCATGGGCGACGGGCTCCTCGCGGAGTTCCAGAGCGTCATCGCCGCCGTGCAATGGACGGCGACGCTGCAGCGCGAGTTGAGCCAGCGGCGCCTCCGCGCGCCGGGCGGCGAAGTTTTCCGGGTGCGCGCCGGCATCGTCCTCGCCGACGTGCTGGTCTCGGGCGGCGACCTCTTCGGGTCGGGCATCAATCTCGCGGTCCGGGTGCAGAGCCACGCGCCGCCCGGCGGGATGGCCATCACCAAGTGGATGTTCCAGTACCTGGGCGCACAGACCGACCTCGTCTTCGAGGACCTCGGCCCGACCGAGCTCAAGAACATCTCGAAGTCGGTCCGCCTCTTCGTCTGGCACCCCGAGCAGCTGCCGCGCCCGGCGCCCCAGCCCACCCCGCTCGTCCCCTCGGACCGCCCCTCGGTCGTGGTCCTGCCGTTCGACAACATGTCGGCCGAGGCCGACCAGGCCTATTTCGCCGATGCGGTGGTCGAGGAGATCACCGCAACGCTCTCGCGCATCCGCGATTTCTTCGTCATCGCCCGCAACTCGGCCTTCGCCTACAAGGGCAGGGCGCTCGACGTGCGGCAGGTGGGCCGCGAACTCGGCGTGCGCTACGCGGTCGAGGGCAGCGTGCGCCGCGTCGGCGAGCGCGTGCGCATCACCGCCCAGCTGGTCGAGACCGATACCGCCAACCACATCTGGTCGAGCAAGGTCGACGGGCACGTCAATGACCTCTTCGACCTGCAGGACCGCATCGCGGCCGAGGTCGCGAGCGCCCTCCATCCCTCGATCCGGCGCGCCGAGATCGAGCGGGCCCTCTCCAAGCACCCCGATTCGCTCGTCGCCTACGATCTCGTCATGCGGGCGCTGCCGCATCTTTGGGCGCACCGCATGGCCGAAAATCCGAAGGCCATCGCCCTGCTCGAGCAGGCGCTCAAGCGCGAACCCAACTATGGGCTGGCCGCGGCGCTCGGCGCCTGGGCGCACGCGCAGCAGGTGGTCTACAACTGGACCGCCGACTTCGATGCCGCGCGGCGAAAGGGCGAAGCCCTGGTCGAGGTCGCAACCATGACCGTGGGCGAAGAGCCCACGGCGCTCACCGCGCTCGCGGCCGCGATAACGCTCCTCGGCGGCGATGTGCGCCAGGCGGTCCGGTTTGCGGACAAGGCGCTGGCCCTCGACCCGAACCATGCCTGGGCCTGGATGCGCCGGGGCTATGGCAAGGTCTATCTCGGCGAGCCCGAGGAGGGGATCGTCTCTTTCGAGCGGGCGGCGCGGCTCTCGCCGCTCGACCCCTTCGCCTTCAACAACCAGATCGGCATGGGCCTCGCCAACTTCTCGCTCGGCCGGTTCGATGAGGCGCTGCGCCTCGTGACCGGCGCGCTCGCCGAGCGGCCCGGCCTCACCTGGCCGTTCCGCGACGTGGCTGTGTATCGAGCGTGGCTCGGCGACCTCGAGGGCGCGCGCGATGCGCTCGAGAAATTCGTCTATCTGCGGCCGGTCGTGACCCTCCAGTCGATCGCCGACAGCCTCCGCTTCATGAACGCGAGCCTGCTCCAGCGCTATGTGGAAG
>DASZTU010000437.1:0-2889 GCA_035547975.1 Devosiaceae bacterium
GCGACTTCCAGATAGAAGTTCATGCCGATGGCCCAGAAGAAGGACAGGCGGCCGGCGAAATCGTCGACTTGGAGGCCCTTGGAGATGGCGGTCTTGACATACTCCTTGCCGTCGGCCAGGGTGAAGGCCAGCTCCAGCGCCTGACGGAAGAAGGCATTGCTCTCGCGCGCCGTCGAGAAACCGGCATATTGGCGGATGGTCCACGGCCGGTTGGCGTACATCGTCGCGCGGATGCCGCGCGTAAAGGGCACGACGCCCGGTAGCGCCGAAGCGGCCTCGTCGGGCACGTCTTCCGCAAAATAGGCCGGCTTGACCGGCAACCCGCCATAGTCACGGCTCAGCGATGCGGCCGAGTCCGCCTTGAGCTCGCCTGCGGCGAGCTTCTCCCAGTCGGCGAAGGTGGCAGGTTTGTCGGCCATGCTGTCCGGCTCAGCCCAGTGTCGGATCGATAAGGTATTTCTCGCCCGTCGCCCGCGACTGGAAGCTGCGGAAGATATCCGGGTCGAGCACCTCGCTGAGGCTGATGGTTCGGGCGTAGTGGCTGGCAAAGGTCGTGGTGAGCTCGCGGACGACACGCTGCCTGAGCCGCGCCGCCACTTCGGGGCCCACGCGATTGAGGAAATTCGGCAGCAGCCAGCCACCAACACTCCAGGCAAAGCCGAAACGCCGCTCGATGATGGTCGGGCCGCCGTCGAGGCCGCCGTAAACGTAGACCTTCTTGGGAACGCTGGTGCCGTAGACGAGATACGGCGAGTCGGCCGGCACCGATGCCGCTTCCATCGCTGCGAGGATCTGGGTGGCGAGCCTGCCACCTCCGATCGGGTCGAACGCCAGGCGCGCGCCGGTTTCGGCAACGGCACGGGTCAGCTGGTCCTCGAAATCCGCCGCCGTGCCGTCGAGCACATGGGTGGCGCCGAGCCCCTTCAGCAGCTCGACCTGGCTTTGCTTGCGCACGATGTTGACCAGCGGAATGCCATCCGCGAGGCACACCTTGAGCAGCATCTGGCCCAGGTTTGACGCCGCCGCGGCGTGGACGAGGGCCTTGAACCCCTCCATCCGCATCGTCTCGACGAAGCCGAGCACCGTCAACGGATTGACGAAGGCGGCGGCGCCTTCCGCCGGGCTCACGCCATCGGGAAGCACGAGGCAGGCCGCGGCCTTGACCAGCCTGTATTGCGCGAACATCCCGCCGGTATTGGCAGCCACCCGCTTGCCGAGCAGCCCTTTGGCGGTTTCGCCCGCCGCGATCACCGTGCCCGCGCCTTCCGAGCCGACCGCGCGCGACTCGCCGAGCCGGCGGCTCACGGCGGGCAGCGCCGCCGGGGGGACCGTCATCGTCAGGAGGCGGTTCTCCGCCGCGAGGGTCGAGAAATCCGCCGGACCCGTCATCTGGAAGTGGTCGGTCGGATTGAGCGGCGCCGCCTCGACCCGGATCAGCACCTCGTCGGGACCGGGCTCCGGCAGCTCCCGCTCCTCGAGGCTCAGCCGCAGCTGCCCTTCGCGCGTGATCAGCGACCTCAGCTCGAGCCCTGAAACCATGGGTTACTCCTCAGGCGGCTAGACCGCCTCGAATTCGAGAATAATTTCGTCGACCGCAAGTACGGCGCCCGGTTCGACCCGGACCTTGCTGACACGGGCGCGCCGCTCCGCCTTGAGCACGTTTTCCATCTTCATCGCCTCGATGATGGCGAGCGGCTGTCCATCCTCGACGACGTCCCCCTCGGCGACGTCGATCCGGACCACCTGCCCGGGCATCGGCGCGAGAAGATAGCGCGACAAATCGGGCACCGCCTTGACCGGCATGTGCGCCATGAGGTCGGCAACGCGCGGCAGGAGCACGCGTGCGACGAGATCGGCACCGCGATAGCGCAGGCGGAAACCGCCGGTGAGCCGCTCGATCCTGACGTGGTGAAGGTCGCCGTCGACCCGGGCGCTGGCAATTCCCATCCCCGGCCGCCACCCGCTTTCGACGAGCAGCTTGCGCCCGTCCGGCTCTGTAAGCCAATACTCGATGCCGTCGGCCTTGACGGAAAAATCCCAGCGCTGCGCCCCGATCAACACCGATCGCGCGGTGACGTGGCCGTTGGAAAGCGGCGCCCTGTCGGCAAACCCGCGCGTTTCGAGCGCATAGGCCGAACAGCAGGCGATCGCCGCCAGCGCCTTGAGGGTCGGCTCGGGCAGCGTCACGCCGGAAAAGCCCGCCGGAAACTCCTCGGCAATGTAGCCGGTGGTGAGCCGCCCCTCCCGAAAGCGCTTCTGCTGCATCACCGCCGAGAGGAACGGCAGGTTGTTGCCGACGCCTTCCACCTCGAAGAGGTCGAGCGCCGCGGCCATCCCTTCGATCGCCGCCGGCCGCGTCGGCGCCCAGGTGCAGAGCTTGGCGATCATCGGATCGTAGAAGGTCGAAATTTCTCCGCCTTCGTAGACGCCGGTGTCGTTGCGGACGGCGTGGGTGCCATCCGCCACTTCGTGAGGTGGCCGGTAGCGGGTCAGCCGTCCGGTCGAGGGCAGGAAATTGCGGTAGGGGTCCTCCGCATAGAGCCGGCTCTCGATCGCCCAGCCGTCGAGCTTCACATCCTTCTGCCGGAGCGGCAGCTTTTCGCCCGCGGCGACCCGCAGCATCAGCTCGACGAGGTCGAGCCCGGTGGTGAGTTCGGTCACCGGGTGCTCGACCTGGAGGCGGGTGTTCATCTCGAGGAAATAGAAGCGGCGCTCCGCGTCGACGATGAACTCGACCGTCCCCGCCGAAAAATAGCCGACGGCCCTCGCGAGCGCGACCGCCTGCTCGCCCATGGCTTTGCGCGTCTTCGCATCGAGGAAGGGCGACGGGGCCTCTTCGATCACCTTCTGGTTGCGGCGCTGGATCGAGCATTCGCGCTCGTTGAGATA
>DASZTU010000438.1:0-6139 GCA_035547975.1 Devosiaceae bacterium
ATGGCATAGCTAGTCGCCGGCTCTCCGGTTGTCACGAGGCGGCAGAACGGGTGATGACAGCAGGGCTGTTCGCGCCTACATAGGCCCGGACACCACGAGGCCTGCCCGATCATGGTCGCTGAAAAAAGCGTCGATGAGCCCGTTGCTATTGCGGAACTCGACGCGCGGCGCCGGCGCGTCCGCTATCGCGCGTGGCATCGGGGCATCAAGGAGATGGACCTCATGCTCGGGCCCTTTGCGGATGCCCATGCCCACCTGCTCGACGGGGCGGGCCTTGATCGGCTCGAAGGCCTGATGGAGGAGGCCGACACCGACCTCCTCAAATGGGTCATGGGCCAGGAAGAGCCCCCCGGATCAGTCGATCAGGAACTTCTCCGCCGCCTCATCGATTTCCGCCTCGCCAACGCGGTCGCCAAATGAACGTCAAGCCCGATTTCCCCGCCGACGCCGCCCGTCCCGACCGCGTGATCTCCAACGTGCCCGACGGCATGCAGCCGATCGTGCTGGCGCGCCAGGTCGAGGCGCGCCTCAAGGCGGACCCCGCCGCCCCCGTGTCGCTGGTCTTCGTCGCGCGCGACGGGCGTCGCCTCGAGCGCATGGCGGAGATCCTCGGGCAGTTGCTGCCCGGCCATCCGATCCTGACGCTGCCCGCCTGGGACTGCCTTCCCTACGACCGGGTCTCACCGAACGGCGTCACCATCGCCGCACGCATGACCACCCTTTCGATGCTGGCGGGGGGCGCCGAAAAAGGCGCAGTCGTGCTGACCGCCGTCAACGCGCTCATCCAGAAGCTGCCACCGTGCGACATCGTCGCCAGCATGTCGTTCGCCGCCCGGGTGGGGCAGGTGGTCGATAGCGACAGGCTGATCGCCTGGGCCGCCGGCAACGGTTATCTCCGCGTCCCGACGGTGCGCGAGACCGGCGAGTTCGCGGTGCGCGGCGGCATCATCGACCTCTATCCCGCGGGCGCGGAACAGCCGCTCCGCTTCGACTTCTTCGGCAAGCAGCTCGAGACCATACGGACCTTCGACCCCGAGTCCCAGCGGACGTCGGGCAGCCTCAAATCGATTGCGCTCGCGCCGATGAGCGAGGTGCTGCTCGACGACGACTCCATTCGCCGGTTCCGCGCCAACTACACCGCGAGCTTCGGCGGCAACACCTCGGGCGACCCGCTCTACGCCGCGGTCAGCGCCGGACAGCGCTTCCCCGGCATCGAGCACTGGCTCCCGTTCTTTTACGAGGAGATGCAAGGGCTTGCGGCGTATGTTGGAGATGCGCCGTTCATTTTCGACGAGCAGGCGCGCGCCTCGTTCGCGGATCGGCAGGCGCAGATCAAGGACTACTACGAAGCCCGCGAGCAGGCCCGCACCGCGACCAACGCAGCGACAGCCGGCGCGCCCTATAATCCGATCCCGCCGGACCTGCTCTATGTGACCGAGGGGAGCCCCTACGCGCTCGCCGGCGGTCCGGTAACGCAACTCTCGCCATTCGTGTCGCCCGACCCGGGCGCGAGGATCGAAGACGGCCACGGCCGCGTGGCCCACAACTTTGCGGCCGAGCGGCAGGCGACGGACATCAACCTCTTCGAGGCCGTCGTTCGCCTGCTGCAGGAAGAGCGCAAGGCCGGCCGCCGCACCGTCATCGCCTGCTGGTCCGAAGGATCGCGCGACCGCATGGCGCAGGTGCTCAAGGACCACGGCCTCGCCCATCCCCGCATGGCCGAGAACTGGCGCGACGCCGAGACCACGTCGCCCAACACGACCGCGCTCGTGGTGCTGGGCCTCGATTCGGGTTTTGCCACCGACGAGATGCTGGTCCTGTCCGAGCAGGACATCCTGGGCGAGCGGCTGCTGCGGCCGCAGCGGCGCCGCAAGGCATCCGATGCCCTGACCGAGGCGACGAGCCTCGCCGCCGGCGACCTCGTGGTGCACGTCGACCACGGCATCGGGCGTTTCCTCGGCCTCAAGGCGATCGAGGCGGGAGGGGCACCGCACGATTGCGTGGAGATCGAATACGCGGGTGGCAAGCTTTACCTGCCGGTCGAGAACATCGAGCTCCTGACCCGCTACGGCACGGAGGACACGGGCGTCCAACTCGACAAGCTCGGGGGCAGCGCCTGGCAGGCCAAGAAGAGCCGCCTCAAGAAGCGCATCCGCGACATGGCCGAACAGCTGATCAAGGTCGCGGCGCAGCGCATGCTGAGCCACGCCGAGCCGGTCGAGCTGCCGTCGGGCGCCTATGAAGAGTTCGCGGCGCGCTTCCCTTACGAGGAAACCGAGGACCAGCTGGCAGCGATCGAGGCCATCTACGACGACCTCACCTCCGGCAAGGTGATGGACCGCCTCGTCTGTGGCGATGTCGGCTTCGGCAAGACGGAGGTTGCGCTGCGCGCCGCCTTTGCCGTCGCGATGAGCGGACGCCAGGTCGCGGTGATCGTCCCGACGACGCTCTTGGCGCGGCAGCACTTCAAGACCTTCAAGGAACGCTTCAGCGGATTGCCGGTAAGGGTCGCCCAGGCCTCGCGTCTGGTGGGTTCGGCCGAGCTCAAGGCCACCAAGGAAGGCCTGGCCGACGGTCAGGTGGACATCGTCATCGGCACCCACGCGCTCCTGTCGAAGTCCATTTCGTTCAAGAACCTCGGCCTTCTCATCGTCGACGAGGAGCAGCATTTCGGCGTGGCGCACAAGGAGCGCCTGAAATCCTTGCGGGACAACGTGCACGTCCTGACGCTGACCGCGACACCGATCCCGCGGACGCTGCAGCTCGCCCTGACCGGCGTGCGCGACCTGTCGCTGCTCGCGACGCCTCCCGTCGACCGCCTGGCCATCCGCACCTTCATTTCGCCGTTCGACCCGCTGTCGATCCGCGAGGCGTTGCTGCGGGAAAAATACAGGGGTGGGCAGGCCTTCTACGTCGTGCCTCGCATCAAGGATCAGCCCGATATCGCCGAGTTCCTGCGCACGCAGGTGCCGGAAGTCTCGTTCGTCGTCGCCAACGGCCAGATGCCGCCCGCCGAGCTCGACGACATCATGAACAATTTCTACGACGGCAAGTTCGACGTGCTCTTGTCGACCACCATCGTCGAATCCGGCCTCGACATTCCCAACGCCAACACGCTGGTGGTGCATCTCGCCGATCACTTCGGCCTCGCCCAGCTCTATCAGATCCGGGGCCGCATCGGCCGCTCGAAGCAGCGCGCCTATGCCCTCTTCACGGTGCCGGCGGATCGAAAGCTCACCGACACCGCCGAACGGCGCCTCACCGTCCTCCAGTCGCTCGAAAGCCTCGGGGCGGGATTTCAGCTGGCGAGCCACGACCTCGACATTCGCGGCGCGGGCAATCTGCTGGGCGAAGAGCAGTCGGGCCACATCCGCGAGGTCGGTTACGAGCTCTACCAGTCGATGCTGGAGGAGGCGGTTGCCTCCCTCAAGACCGGTGCGGAGGACTACGAGGATCGCAACGAGTGGAGCCCCACCATTGCGCTCGGCACGCCGGTGATGATTCCCGAGCACTACGTGCCCGATCTCCAGGTCCGCATGCAGCTCTATCGGCGGCTCGGCGACCTTCAGGATGCCCGCGAAATCGACGCCGCCGGCGCCGAGCTGATCGACCGCTTCGGCCCGCTCCCGGAGGAGGTCGAGGCGCTGCTCAAGACCATCCTCATCAAGGCACTGTGCCGGGCCGCAAACGTCGAGAAGGTCGATGCGGGGCCGAGGGGCGCGGTCCTCACCCTCAGGCACAACGAGTTCGCCGATTCGGCCGGGCTCGTTCGCCTCATCGCCGACCCGGGAATGCGCGCGCACGTGCGCAAGGACCAGAAGCTCGTCTTTGCGCGCGACTGGCCCACGGCCGACCAGCGCCTCAAGGGGACCGCGGCGATCCTTGCCCGGTTGGCACGGCTCGCCGAGGGCAAAGTAGCGGATGCAACACCCGCGGCATAATGCTTTGCCAACGCCGTTGCGGTCATGTTATTGCCCGAATTCGGACCTTGAAGGTCGGCGCATATTCCTGCCTGAGCGTCGGCTGGAACAATATCTCCAAGGATAGCCTGATGACCCTTCAGAAGTACCTCGTCGCCGGCTTTGCGGCCGCCGTGCTGAGCGCGACTTTGTTCGCCGCCGATGCACAGAGCGCCGGCAACAAGCCGGCGGCCTCAGGCACGCCTGCTCCGGCCAACGGCACAGCGTCCCCGCCGGCGAATGCACCCGCCCCGGCTCCGACGCCCGCGACGAGCGGTCTCCAGCCCGACAAGGGCCTGGCCGACCGGCCGGCGGCGGAGAACTGGCTGAAAGTCTGCGATCCCATTCCCGCGGGGCAGAAGGGCGCCGGGCAGAAGGCCTGCATCATGCGGCAGGTGGTGGTCGCCAATAACCAGTTCCTCGGCTCGTTCCTGCTGCGCGACGACCCGGGCCAGGAGAGCCGGCTGCTCGCCGTCGCGGCGGTGCCGCTCGGCGTGCTGCTGCCGTTCGGCCTGACCTGGCAGATCGACGGGCAGAAGCCGATCCGGGTGCCCTACATGCTTTGCGACCCGCAGTCCTGCGCCAGCCAGCTCGTCATCAACGAGCAGTACGTCAACGCCCTCAAGAAGGGGCAGACGCTCAACCTCATCGCCAAGAACCGCTCCAACAAGGACCTCGTCGTCCAGATCAGCCTCGCCGGCTTCGGGCAGGTCTATGATGGCCAGGCGGCGCTCACCTTCGACGAATTCCGCAAGGACACGACGGGCGGGCAGGCCCTCGAGCAGGTCTTGCAGGACCGCGCCGAGCAGCTGCGCAAGCAGCTCGACAATGGCGGCGGCTCGGGCTCGACGCCCGCGCCGGCACCCGCCAACAAGTAAGGGGCGGGGTTCGGAAATCCCGTTGGAAGGGGCGCCGCGGCGCCCCTTTTCTTTATCGGGCGCCCATGCCGAGCGAAAATGCCTGCCGGCGCAGGGGCGGGGCGAGCTTGAGCGCCCAGAGGCCGCCTGCGCGCAAAGCCTGGGCGGGAAGCATTTCGGCGAGGAGCGACCGGAAGAGCGAATCGACCATGGCGCCGGTCCGGGCGAGGTCGCCGCTCCGCGCACGGGCATAGGCGGCGGCGAGCCGCTCGCCCCACAAGGGCTCCCCCCGATCGACACCATGCAGGAGGTCGGCGAGATCCGACACGTCGCGGAGGCCAAGGTTCAGCCCCTGGGCGCCGATCGGCGGGAACGCGTGCGCCGCCTCGCCGACGAGCACCGCCGATTTGGCGCCGGCAGCCGAGACGCTGAGAGTACTCAGCGGAAAGACGAAGCTGGGGCTGGCGAGTGCCAGGTGCCCGAAGAGGTTTTGCGACCGTTCGGCAAGGCGCGAGAGCAGTGCCTCACCGCCCTCGGCGCGCGCCGCCTCGAGTACCGACGCCCGATCGATCCACACGAGATTTGCGCGCGAGCCTCCCGCCGGGACGAGCGTGAAGGGGCCGTGCTCGTAGTGGAATTCGACCGAGGTGTCGCCGATCGGCCGGCCGAGTTCGAGGTCGCAGACGAGCGCCGCCTGGTCGAACCGGTGCTCGCGGAGCGCAATGCCGGCCGCGGCGCGCACCATCGAGCGCTTGCCGTCCGCCCCGACGGTGAGGGGCGTCATCACGGTGCGGCCGTCGGTCAGAGTCACCGTAGCTTCGCCGTCGCCGAAGGCAATCGAGGTCGCGCCAGCCTCCGCCGTGCTGAGTGTCGTGAGGCCTGCGGCGGCTTTCTCGAAAGCCTCGGCGAGCCGGACGTTGGGGAAATTCCAGCCGAACGCCGCAAGCCCGGCATCGGCGCTGTCGAAAACCACCTCCGGCGCGCGGATCAGGCGGCGGGTCGCGTCGATGATGCGAATGCGGCGCAGCGGATTGCCGAGCGCCGCCGGGTCATCGACCACCCCCAGCCGCTCGAGGAACGCAACGCTCGGCTGCATCAGCGCCGAGGTGCGCCGGTCGGGAGGTGCCTTCGGCGAGAGGTGAAGCGTCGAGAGCCCGGCCCTTGCGAGCGCAATCGCGGCGGCGCGACCGGCGAGGCCGCCGCCGACTACCACCGCCTCGAAGGTTTGAGCGGTCATTCGGCGGGCGCCGGAACCGCCTCCCGGGTCCGTCCTCGCCGCCGCATCAGCACTCCCCCGGCGTAGGAGCCCACGAGCAGGGCGAC
>DASZTU010000439.1:0-6727 GCA_035547975.1 Devosiaceae bacterium
AGGAAAAGAGCCCTGCTTTTCGCGACGAGATCGTGAAATATGCCGGCAACGACCTCCTGCTTTACCGGGCCGATGCACCCCGGGAGCTCGTCCTCGCCGAGGAAGCGGCCTGGGATGCGGCGCTCGTCAAGCTCGCGCGCCATTTCGGAGTCGGCTTCCAGCCGACCATCGGGATCCTGCACCAGCGCCAGCCCGAGCCGACCCTCGCGCGGCTTGCCGACTCGATGGCGAGCGAGAGCCTGCTGGCGATGACGGCCCTCGTCTCGATCACGGGACTGACCGGCTCGGGCCTCCTGGCAATCGGACTGAGGCAGGGGCTCTTCGACCCCGAGGAGGTCTGGGCCGCGGCGCATGTCGACGAGGACCACAATATTCGCCTCTGGGGCGAGGTGGAGGAGGCGACGCGTCGCCGTGAGAAGCGCCGCGCCGAGTTCGATGCCGCCGTAAAGGTGCTGGAGCTCACACCGCGCACCTGATGCGCTAGCGACCCTCGGGGAGGAAAACATGCAAATCGACCTGACCGGCAAGGTCGCCGTCGTGACGGGCGCGGGCCGCGGCATCGGCCGCGAGATCGCGCGCACCCTGGCGCGGGAAGGCGTTACCGTGGTGATCGCCGAGCTCAGGCCCGATCTCGTCGACGATGCGGCAGCGGAGTGGCAGCGCTCGAATTGGCCGGGCGCCCAGCTGCGCTGCGACGTGCGCCTCGCCGGCGACTGCAGGCAGGTGGCCGAAGAGACCGTCGCCCGTTTCGGCCGCCTCGACATCCTCGTCAACAATGCCGGCGTTGCGGGCGGCGCGCGGATCGAACAACTCAGCGAGGCGGTGTGGGACGACAATCTCGACACCAACCTCAAGGGGGTGTTCCTGATGAGCCAGGCGGTGATCCCCCAGATGAAGGCGCAGCAGAGCGGGCGCATCATTTCCGCCTCGTCTTTCGCCGCCATCGTCCCCAGCATCGGCAGCGCCGCCTATTCGGCCTCCAAGATCGGCGTGGAGAGTTTTACGCGCGTGCTCGCCGGCGAGCTCGGGCCCTACGGCATCACGGTCAACTGCTACGCCCCGGGTATGATTCCGACCGAGATGAACCACTATGCCCAGCGCTCGGACCAGCAGAAGGAAGTGCTGCTCGATACGCTGACGCTGCGACGCTGGGGCGAGCCGGCCGATATTGCCAACCTCGTCTGCTTCCTCGCCTCCGATCAGGCGGCCTACATCACCGGGACGCGCATCGATATTTCGGGCGGCAAGCTGGCGACCCAGCAACCCTGGTCGGCCTATCGAGCCGAGCGGTAGGCGCGAAACTCTTTTCCGTGACAGTTTGTCGATGGGGTGAGATGGAACCCATTGGCTGGTCTATGGTTGGCGATTGAGGGGCATCACGAGTCCGGAGGACGCGATGCGTTGGTTGTTCGCGCTGGCGATGGCACTGGCGACGCTGTTCATCGGGCCGGCCGCCACTGCGGGGGACAAGGAAATTGCCGCCATAAAGGCGGTATTGGCGCCCGGCGCAGTCGATACGCAGCTCTTTGCATCAAGCTTCTTGCAGCAGGTCCCGCCCGGCCGGCTGAAGGCGACGGTCGCCAAGGTCAAGGCGCAGATCGGTCCCGTGCTGTCGGTCGAAGGCGAAGACCCGCACTATACCGTCGATACCGCCGGCTATCGGATGCCGGTCGACATCACCCTCGATCCCTCGGGCAAGATCGTCGGCCTGCTGTTTCGGCCCCCCGTCGCCAAGGCGGCGAGCGCGGACGACCTGCTGAGGCAACTGACGGGGCTCGCCCCAGAGAGCGCCTGGCTGGTCACCCGAAACGGCGAGCCCATCAATTCCCACAATCCCGACCAGGGGCTCGCGGTCGGCTCGGCCTTCAAGCTCGGCATCCTCAAGGCGCTGAAGGATGAGATCGCTGCCGGAAAGCACAGCTGGACCGAGGTGGTCACGCTCCAGCCGGAAGACGTCTCGCTCCCGAGCGGCATCCTTCAGACCTGGCCGAGCGGCTCGGCCCTTACCGTGCATAGCCTTGCCGCGCTCATGATCTCGATGAGCGACAATACGGCTGCCGATGCGCTGCTGCACCTTGTCGGGCGGGAAGAGGTGGAGCAGGCCCTCGGCCTGCCGCTCGTGCTGACGACCCGGGAAGTCTTCGTGCTCAAGGCGAATGCGGATGCGCGCAAGCGCTTCCTCGCGGCGAACACGGAGGGCAGGAAGGCCATGCTGCCCGAACTCGATCTCCTGCCGCTGCCGAGCGTCGCCAGCGTGATCGGGCCCTATCAGAAGGGCATCGAATACGATCTTTCGCCGGCGAAGCTCTGCGCGCTGATCGAAGCGGTGGCCGACCTCGACGTTTTCGCGATCAATCCCGGCGTCGCCAACCGCGCCGACTGGGCGAGGCTCGCGTACAAAGGCGGGAGCGAGCAGGGGGTTCTGAGCCTCACCACGCAGGCCGTGGCCAAGGATGGCACCCGGCTCTGCTTCAGCGCGGTCTGGAACTCGCCGCAGGCGATCGACGAAACAAAGGCGACGTCGCTCTACGCCAGTGCCCTCGCCAAGCTCGCCGGCCCCTGAGGAGGGTCGGCCGAAGCGCGGCGCCGGTCATGCCGGCAGCAATGTTCTCAGGCCGCCACCACCGCCGCCGGTTCGCGAACGGTCCCGACGGGGACGGCGAAGAGATCGTAGGCGTCTGATCCGGTCACGCTGACCGTCACCTTGTCGCCCGGCTTGATCCCGGCGGCGCTGTCGATGATCACCTGACCGTCGATTTCGGGCGCATCCCACTGGCTGCGCCCGATCGCGCGGCCCTCGTCCGGGCGAACGTCGTCAACGAGCACGTCGATCGTGCGCCCGATCTTCTTGGCGAGCTGCCCGGCCGAAACCGCCTGGGCGACTTGCATCAGTTCGGCGTAGCGTTGGTCCTTGACGTCAGCCGGCACTTCGCCGTCGAAGCCGCTGGCCGGCGCACCCGACACCGGCTCGAACTTGAAGACGCCCGCGCGGTCGATCTCCGCCTCCTCGACGAAGTCGAGCAGGGCTTCGAAATCCTCGTCCGTTTCGCCAGGGAAGCCGACGATGAAGTTCGACCGGATGGCGAGGTCAGGGCAGACGTCGCGCCATTTGCGAATCCGTTCCAGGGTCTTTTCCTGGTTCGCAGGCCGGCGCATCGCCTTGAGCACGGTGGGAGAGGCGTGCTGGAAGGGGATGTCGAGATAGGGCAGGACGTGTCCATCCGCCATGAGCGGGATGACGCTGTCGACATGCGGATAGGGATATACGTAGTGGAGGCGCGTCCACACATCCATCTTGCCGAGTTCTTCGACGAGGTCGTGGAACTTCGCCCGCACCTCCCGGCCGCGGAACTTCGAAGTCGCGTATTTGACATCGACCCCATAGGCGCTGGTGTCCTGGGAGATCACCATGATCTCCTTGACCCCCGACGCGACCAGCCGCTCGGCCTCGTAGAGCACGCTGGCGGCGGGGCGCGAGGCGAGGTCGCCCCTGATCTGCGGGATGATGCAGAAGCTGCAGCGGTTGTTGCAGCCTTCCGAAATCTTGAGATAGGCGTAGTGCCGTGGGGTCAGCCGCAGCCCCTGCGCCGGCACGAGATCGACATAGGCGTTGGGCACCGGCGGCAGGTGGGCGTTGACCGCCCCGACCACCGCCTCGTACTGGTGCGGCCCGGTGACGGCGAGCACGCTCGGGTGCGTCTGCCGGATGAGATTTTCTTCCACCCCGAGGCAGCCGGTGACGATCACCTTGCCGTTCTCGGCGATGGCCTCGCCAATCGCCTCGAGGCTCTCCTGCTTGGCGCTGTCGAGGAAGCCGCAGGTGTTGACCAGCACCACGTCCGCGCCCGCGTAGTCGCGCGAAAAGGCGTAGCCCTGCGCACGCAGGGTCGACATGATCCGCTCGGAATCGACGAGGGCTTTCGGGCAGCCGAGGCTGACCAGCCCGATCCTGGGCTGCGCGCCCGGCTGATTTTCGCTCATGGCGGGCTAAATACGCCAAAACCGCCAAAAATCAATGTTCGTGGCCGGCATGCCGGCCCTGCGCCATCCGCCGGTCGAGAGCCTCGTCCCGTGGCGACGTCACTTGGCCCGGCGTGGGGGATTGGCGCCGGACGAGCCGGTTTCGACGATCGTGGCCGATGGCCCCGGCGTGACGTAGGGGGCGGGATCGGTCGGCGGAATGATATCGTCCTCGTCCGCGAGGTCGTGCAGCGCGTCGCTCAGATCCTCGATGAGGCTGTTGCCGGCCCGACGCCGGTCGACCGTCGCGGCCGCCGATTCGTTGGCGGCGAGAAAGACGAGGATGAGCTCGCACGCGAGGCGCAGCGCCAGGAGCCAGAGCGGCCCATAGACCACAATTTCGAGAATGCCCCAGAGCCCCTGGCCGAAATTGAAGGCGAACGAGGCAAACAGATGGTCGACGGCCCATAGACCGATGGCCGCAAGCCCCAGCGCATAAAACACGGGTACGAGGCGCGCGCCGATCAGCCCATCCAGGCGGTAAAGGGCGGGCCCGCTCAAGACCTTGCGCAAATCCTGCCAGAACATTGATTCTGCTCCTCACCGCGACGCCCAGAAAATGGAGCCGCCGTTGAGAGCTGGCAAGAGGAAGAGGAGGGGCTGCGCTTAGGCTTTCTGCAGCAGGTGAATGGCGTCGCGTATAGCCGGCGCGTGGCCGTCGACCGCATAGGTTTCACGCAGCGACATCACCAGCGTTGCCGACACGAAGAGCGCGATGGCCAAAAATACCGCCGAGAGACCAAGGGACTTGCTGCGGGACATTTCCATGCGCTCCGATCGAGCCAGAATCGGGTTGTATTTGCCTTAAATTGTGCAGTTCGACGCATGAACGGTATCTGAATGAATTTTGTTCCCGATGCGGCGGGTTTGTGCTGTTTACGCGGCAGACCGGGCGGCGCGGAGGGTTGGACCGAAGCGGTGCTCGAACGCCGCGCGCAACGCCCCGTCGACCTCTTCCATGGTGACGATCTGCCCCAGATCCTCGAGGCTCGTGACATCCTGGTCGGCGATGCCGCACGGGATGATCCCCGCATAATGGCTGAGGTCGGGTGAAACGTTGATGGAGATGCCGTGGAACGTCACCCACCGGCTGACGCGCACCCCGATCGCCGCGATCTTGTCGGCGCGGTCCGGGCCCTTGTCCGGCCGCTTCACCCAGACCCCGATGTGGGGCGCCGGCCGGCTTTCGGCCTCGACGTTGAAGAGGGAAAGGGCGTCAACCACCCATCCCTCGAGACCCTCGACGAGGCACCGCACGTCGCGGCCGCGGTGCCTGAGATCGAGCATCACATAGGCCACCCGCTGGCCCGGCCCATGATAGGTGTACTGGCCCCCCCGGCCGGCCTGATAGACGGGAAAGCGGTCGGGTTCGATCAGGTCGGATGGCTGTGCCGACGTGCCGGCCGTGTAGAGGGGCGGGTGTTCGAGGAGCCAGACCGCTTCGTCCGCCGTACCCTCGGCGATCGCCGCGGCGCGGGCGCGCATCGTGGCAAGGGCCTCGGGATAGTCGACCCGTTCTGGGGCAATGATCCATTCCACCGGCCGGCCATCGGCCCGTTTGAGCTTTTCGCCCGTGCTGCAGGACGCAAACCGGTAGGGCGTTAACGCTTCGATAACCATCGCCTGACCATGTTCGAACAGAGCCGCGCCGACGCGCCGGCAGGAGTCGTTTGCCTTTATCTATGAGCACGCTGGACAATATTGAAGTCGAGATCTCGGTTGAGCTGGGTTCGGCCACCATGCCGATCCATCACCTGCTGCGCCTGGGGCGTGGCGCCATCATCGAGCTCGACGCGCTCGAGAACGATCCCCTCAAGATTTACGCCAACAACGTGCTCATCGCGTCGGGTGAGGTGCGCATCGATGAAGGGCGCCTCTCGGTCGAAGTGACGAAGAAGGCGCTCAAGACGGCCTGACGGCATTGCGAATTTCCTCCGCGATAGCGCTTGAGTGGGCGGGGGACATTTGCTAGAGGCTCACTCGCTTCGCCGCTGGCGTGGCCCAACCATGATGTGCGGTCGTGGCGGAATTGGTAGACGCGCAGCGTTGAGGTCGCTGTGCCGCAAGGCGTGGAAGTTCGAGTCTTCTCGACCGCACCATGTAGTCCCGAGTGGCGCCGTCGCGCGCCATGACGCGGCAATCTGCCTCCTTGCTGCGCCGCGATGCTGGCGCAATTGCCGCATCAATAACCCTGGCCGGACGCGAAATCCGTGGCCGGATGGGTTGAGGATCGTCAAGCGATGAGGCTCACGCCCGGCTGGACATTGCTGATGGCCATGCTTGCCGTCATTGGCGCGGCGGCCGTGGCCAAGTCGGCGCTGGCCAGCGGCTGGGGCCGCGACGCGCTGCGCGATGTCGTGACGGCCTGCCAGGTTGCGAAATCCACCATCAATGTCAGCTTCCCCTGCTCGGACGTGCGGCTCGGCACGGCCGAAGCAGACGGCTACGCCCTGATCCGCTCGCCGGGGTTCGGCAGCGAGTTTCTGGTCACCCCGCTCGAACCCCTGGACGGTATCGGCAGCCCCGCCTTGCAGCGTGAGTCGGCGACGAGCCTCTGGGGAACCGCCTGGGAGGCGCGGTCGGATGTCGCGGCGGCGCTCGGCCGCCCGCTGCAGCGGGCCGACGTGGCGCTCGCGGTCAACGGATCCGGCACCCGCACGCAGGATCATTTTCACATCCATGTCGATTGCGTGCGCGCGAGCGTGCG
>DASZTU010000440.1:0-2032 GCA_035547975.1 Devosiaceae bacterium
GGGTGTTCGTCTGGCCGGGACTCTCGAGCTACGGGGTGGATGTCATCCTGCACAAGGATCTCGATGCCATCGTCGGCACCGTCCTCATCATCGCGGCGATGTTCCTTATCGCCAACCTCGTCGTCGACGTGCTGGTCTCGGTGATCAATCCGCGCATCCGGCTGGCCGAGCGGAGGGCGGCGGCATGAGCGAGATCACTGCCGCTCCGGTGAGCGTTCCGGCCGCGGTCCCCGCCTCCGCCGCCTGGCTGAGCTTTCGCTCCAACCCGCCGGCGCTCTTCGGCCTCGCGCTCGTCGTCATCTGCGTATTCGTCGCGGTCTTTGCCCCCTGGGTCACGCCCTACCCGGCGCATGTGGGGCCGATCGGGGATTTCAGCGCCATCAACGCGGCGCCCTCCGCCAAGCACTGGCTCGGCACCGACACCATCGGGCGGGACCTGCTCACCCGCATCATCTTCGGCTACCGACTGTCGCTCGAAATGGCGGTGCTCGTCCTCGCCATCTCGATGCCGGTGGGCGTCGTGCTGGGGCTGGTCGCCGGCTACATCGGCGGCTGGGTCGAATACGTCATCATGCGGCTGACCGACGTCTTCCTCGCCATTCCGCCGCTCGTCCTGGCCATGTCCATCATGGGTTTTTTGCCGCCCACGCTGGTCAACGCCATGCTCGCCGTCACGGTGATGTGGTGGCCCTGGTACGCGCGCCTCGTCTACAACGTCGCCCGCTCCGAAGCGCGCGAGGGCTATGTGGTCGCGGCCGAGGTGGTCGGGGCCTCGCGCGCCCACATCCTGTTCCGGGAGATCCTGCCCAACTGCGTCCCCGCCATTTTGACCAAGCTCACGCTCGACATCGGCTTCGTCGTGCTGATGGTCGCCTCGCTCTCCTTCCTCGGTCTCGGCGTCCAGCCGCCCACCCCCGACCTCGGCTCGATGGTCGCCGACGGCGCCAAGTACATGCCGGACGCCTGGTGGCTGACGATCTTTCCCGCGCTCTCGATCCTGGTGCTCGTGCTCGGCTTCAATCTCCTGGGCGATGGCTTGCGCGAAGCCTTCGACATGGACGTCTAGAATGGCCGAGCCCGTCCTCGCCATCTCCGGCCTCAGGCTCGGCTTCCGCCGGGGCGGGGTGGTGTCGCAGGTGCTGCACGGCATTTCGCTCAACGTCCGGCGCGGCGAAAAAGTGGCCCTCGTCGGCGAATCGGGCTCGGGCAAGTCCGTCACCGCCCGGCTCGTCATGGGGCTGCTGCAGGAAACGCGCGGCGTCGAGGTATCGGGCCGCATCCTCTTCGACAATGCCGACGTAACCCGCGGCGGCAAGCTGATTGCGGCGGCGCGCGGCGACCGCGTGTCGATGATCTTCCAGGACCCCACCTCGGCGCTCAATCCGGTGTTCCGCATCGGCCAGCTGTTCCGCGAGGTGCTGCGCGCCGGCGGCCGCATGCCCGGGCCCGACGAGAGCCGCCGCATTGCCATCGACGCGCTCGCCGAGGTGCGCATTCCCGATCCCGAGCGGTGCCTCGCTTCCTACCCGTTCCAGCTCTCGGGCGGCATGAACCAGCGCGTGCTGATCGCCATGGCGCTGGTCAACCGGCCGGCGCTCCTCATTGCCGACGAGCCGGGCACCGCGCTCGACGTGACGGTGCAGGCCCAGACGCTGCGGCTCATGGACGAGATGACGCAGAAGACCGGCACGGCGGTGCTCTTCATCTCCCATAACCTCGGGGTGGTGCGCGAATTCGCCGACCGGGTGTACGTGATTTACCGCGGCCGGATCGTCGAGCACGCGACGGCGGCCCAGCTCTTCGCCGATCCGCGCCACCCCTATACGCAGGCGCTGCTCCAGGCGGTGCCCAAGATCGTGGCCGGGGGTCTTCCCGAGCCGCCGGAGCAGAGCCCGCGCTTCCTCGAGCCGCTGATCGTGCACGAGGGCTGCGGCGAGCCGGAAGAGGCCGCGGCATGAGCGGCCCGATCCTCACCCTCAAGGGTCTCGGCAAGACCTTCGACGTCGACGGGCGATCCGTCGTCGCGCTCGCC
>DASZTU010000441.1:0-3227 GCA_035547975.1 Devosiaceae bacterium
GGCCCAGAACCCGATCCCATCCCGAACTCGACCGTTAAACCCCTCTGCGCCGATGGTACTAAGTCTCAAGGCTTGGGAGAGTAGGTCGCTGCCAGGTCTGCCAAGAACATCTGGTCTCCGTGCGATATCGAATTTCAACAAGCGCCGCTTCCCTCGGGAGGCGGCGCTTTTGTTTCTTTGCGATGGATTCGGCCAGCGGTGGATTCGGCGTCCGGGCTGCCGGGGTGACGGCCGGGCGACGCAACGCCGCCGGCGCCGGGATCCTTTCCGCCGAGGGCGTCTGCCGAGGGGAGAGGGGCCCGCCCCGCGAGCGGGACCCCTTCCTGTACACCGACCGGGCCTTATGCGGGCGAGATGTTCTGGTTCAGGCGGAAGAGGTTCGAGGGATCGAACGTCCGCTTGACGCGGCTTAGGCGCTCCCAGGTGACGCCGGGATAGGCCGCGCGCACCCGGTCGGGCCCTTCCGCGCCGAGGAAATTGACGTAAACGCCCTGCGTCTCCTGCGTCAGCGCCCCGACGAACTCATCCACCCAGGCTTCGCGCCGTGGCCGCTCCTCGGTTGTCGTCCAGAAGGCGGCGAGGTTGACCATGATCGGCGCTCTGCGGTGCGCATAGGCCGTGGCATCCGAGGCCACCCGGGACACCGCACCGCCGAGGACGCGGATCTGGGCCACCCGGAACGGCGCGTCGCTTGCCCCCAGCGTCTCGAGGATGGTGCGTGCCTCGGCGATGCGGATTCGGTCCATGAACATGTTCCGGGCGGCCGCGGTAGGGCGATAGTCAGGGTTCTCGGGCGGGAACATTTGCGTATAGGGACCCGGCTTGACGAAGTCCGCATAGGGCTGCGCGAGTTCGCGGAACGGGGCGATGGCCTGCGCCGCCGCGTCGTCCGGGCCGGCAAACGCGAGCATCGCGAGGATCACGGTCTGTCCCACCACCTCCTTCGGCAGGAAGGGCAGGGGTGGGGCGGGCATGACGTTGGCGATCGTCGAGAGTTCGTCGGGCGCTGCCTCGGCCGCGGCGACGAACCCGGCCAGGGTTTCGGGCGTCGCGGGAAGGCACAGCATGCCGCCGGTGAAGGCGGGCAGGGCGTTGAGTTGGAAGCGGATGCGGGTCACGACCCCAAAATTCCCGCCGCCGCCGCGGAGCGCCCAGAAGAGCTCGGAGTTTTCTTCGGCACTCGCCGTGCGCAGCGTGCCGTCGGCGGTCACGATCTCGGCGGCGAGCATCGAATCGATGGTCAAGCCCCATTTGCGCGAGAGGTATCCGACGCCGCCGCCCAGCGTGAGCCCGCCGATGCCGACGCTGCCGGTATCGCCGAAGCCCACGACGAGCCCGTGCCGCAGCGCCGCCTGGGTGACCTCCATGGCCGTAGCGCCGGTTTCCGCCCAGAGCGTCCGGCTCGTGGGATCGACGTCGATCGCCTTCATTTCCCGCAGGTCGAGCACCAGTCCGCCCTCGGTCGTCGAGTGGCCGGCATTGGAGTGGCCGCCCGAGCGGATGGCGAGTTCGAGGCCGGTTTCACGCGCCACCTCGACGACCCGCTGCACGTCGGCGGTGTTGCGGACCCGGGCGATGGCGCCGGGATGCCGGTCGATGCCCCCGGCAACGACGGTGCGGGCCGCGTCATAGCCCTCGGCGCCGGGGCACAGCAGGGCGCCGGAAAAGCCGGTCTTCAGGGCCGCGACGGCGGTTTCGATTCTGGTCATTTCGTCCTCACTGAACAGTCTCGTTCAGCCCCATGACGAAGACGGCGGGCAGAAATCGACAAATCGGCGACGACCACCGGTGAGAAAATCGGCCGACCCGGGCCGCGCTTCAGGAAGGGCCCGGCTCGAGCCTGAAGACGCCGCTCCGGGTGAGCGCTCTGCCGCTGCCGAAATCCGCGGCCTCGTATTCGGCGATCAATCGCAGACGCTCGAGGGGCAGGTCGCGGCGGAAGGGATCGCCGATCAGCACCTCGATCCCGGCGTTCTGCCAGAGCGTCAGCAGCGCCAGCGAGCGTGCCGCGATCTCCGGCGCGTAAAACACGTCGCCGGCGAGGACGAGGTCGACCGGCGGCGCATCGGCGCCGGGCCCGATCTCCTGCAACTCGACCGTGATGCCGTTGGCCGCCGCGTTGAGCGTGAGCGCGGCGCGGCCATTGGGGTCGCGCTCGGCCGCGAAAACGCGCGCGGCGCCGGCCTGCGCGGCCACGATCCCGACGAGGCCACTCCCGGCGCCAAAATCCAGCACACGGCGTCCCGCCAAGGTGTCGGGGTGCGCGCGGATGTGGTGCGCGAGCGCCAATCCGCCGCCCCAGAGATAGGCCCAGTAGGGCGGGGCGTCGCTCCCGGTTTCGGCGGCGAGGCGGCCGAGGCGGCTCGCGGGCGTTGCGAGGTGAAGCCGAATGCCGGGCAGGCCCGGGACTTCGCGGAGCGGCAGGTGGGTGCGGATGAATGCCGCGACATCCGTGCCGCCGCCCGGTCCGGTGGTCGCGGGGCCGCTCACTTCTGGCGCGCCACGAAAACGCCGTCCCAGTCGGCGGGCGGCGGGTCGCTGCGCAGGGCGACGATCCGTTCGGCATAGACGTCGCAGAGGCCCGCGAGGGCGGCCGGTGTGCGCTCCCGCAATTCGTCGAGCGCCTTCTGCGCCGCGTCCCAGCAGCAACCGCGATAGGCCTCGATGAGGCCGCGGTGGACCGAAGCCAGGTCGGCGAAAGCGGGGGACGCGGCGTGGGCCGCATCGCCGAGCAGCACGTAGAGCGCGAGCGGCTTGCTGCGGCCCACCACCTGGACGAGATCCGCCTCGAGGAAGGCGAGATCGCCCGCGGCGCTGCGCGTCTCTTCGGTCACGAGAATGGGCACGTGGTATTGCTTGGTGAGCCCCTCGACGCGGGAGGCGACGTTGACGTTGTCGCCGATCGCCGAATAGCTGAAGCGCTGCGCCGAGCCGAGATTGCCGACGCAGCAGGGGCCGGTGTTGAGACCGATGCCGAGCCTCAGTTCGCGCCCGCTCTCGCGGTTGAGCGCCGCGAGCGCATCCTGCATGGCGAGCGCGGCGAGGCAGGCTTTGCGCGCATGATCGGCGATATCGAGCGGGGCGTTCCAGAACGCCATGATGGCGTCGCCGATATACTTGTCGATGGTGGCTTCGGCCCTGAGCAGGACATCCGTCGTCGGCGTCAGCAGGCGATTGAGGAGATTGGTCAGCTCGTCGGGCGCCATGTCCTCCGAGAGCGAGGTGAA
>DASZTU010000442.1:0-3222 GCA_035547975.1 Devosiaceae bacterium
CCAGCTCTGCAAGCATTTCGCCCATCGCGTCCCTGCCAGCTGGTCGGAGGGCTACCTGACCGGCCGGGTTGAGTTCCCCATGGGCGTCTGCGAGCTCGCGGCGGAAAATGGCGTGCTGACGATCCGCGCGGCAGCCGAAAACGAGGGTGACCTTGCCCGCCTCGAGTCGGTGATCGCCCGGCATCTCGAGCGTTTCATGTTCCGCGAGCCGCAACCCATCAGCTGGGCGAAGGCGGACTGATGGGCTGCGTCGGCGCGGCCGGGGTTAGCCCCTTGCGGGCGGCCAGGGTTCGGCGACGCCGAGATTGACCCAGATGGTCTTGAGCTCGGAATATTCGTCAAAACCCCTGCGGCCGAGTTCCCGGCCCTGGCCGCTCTGGCGATAGCCGCCGATCGGCATTTCGGCAAAGCCCTCCCGCGTGCCGTTGACCCAGCACCGGCCGGCGCGGATCTGCCGGATCGTCTTGAGGGCCTTCGAGATGTCGCGCGACCAGACCATGCCGGAGAGGCCGTAAATCGTGTCGTTGGCCAAGGCCACGGCTTCTTCCGCCGTCTCGAAGGTCTGGACCGAGAGCACCGGCCCGAAGATTTCGTCGCGCACGATCGACAGGTCCGGCCGCGCGCCGGTGAAGATCGTCGGCTCGTAGAAGAGCCCGCCATTGCCGAGGCGGTTGCCGCCGACCACCATCTCGGCGCCCGCCTGCTTGCCGGCGATGACATAGCCCTCGACCTTTTCGAGCTGCGTCAGGTTGATGAGCGCCCCGACATTGGTTTCGGGGCTCAGCGGATCGCCGACGGTGATGCGCCGCGCGATGGTCGAGAGCCGCTCGACCATTTCGTCGTGCGCGCGCTTTTCGACGATGAGGCGGCTGCCCGCGATGCAGCTTTGCCCCTGGTTGCCGAAGATGCTCGAGGACACCTGGTCGGCCGCCGCTTCGAGATTGGCGTCGGCAAAGACCACCTGCGGCCCTTTGCCGCCGAGCTCGAGCCCGACGCGCTTGACCGTCGCCGCAGCGACCGCCCCGACGATCCGGCCCACGCGCTGGCTGCCCGTGAAAGCGATCATGTCGGTCCCCGGGTGTTCGGCGAGAAGCTGGCCCGCGGGGTCGCCGTAACCGGTCACGACGTTGATGACGCCATCGGGCACGCCGGCCTCGCGCGCCAGTTCCGCGAGGCGGATTGTCGAGCCGGAGGTGAATTCGCTCGGCTTGACGACCACCGTGCAGCCGGCGCCGATCGCCCACGGGATGCGCTCCGAGCCGATGATCAGCGGGTAATTCCAGGGGGTGACGATGCCGACGACGCCGATCGGCTCGCGCAAAACGAGGCCGAGGGCGTTCTCGCCGAACTCGTTATGGGTCGTGCCTTCGAGCGAACGCACCTGCCCCGCCGCGAAGTGCCAGAGATCGGCGGCGTGCGCCATCTCCCCGCGCTTGCCGGCGAGCGTCATGCCGACCTCGAGGCTCTCGATGAGCGCCAGCTCCTCGGCGTGCTCCGCAATCAGCGCCGCAATTTTGAACATGTAGCCGGCGCGCTCCTTGCCGGTCATGCGCGGCCAGGGCCCCTCGTCGAACGCCTTGCGGGCCGCGAGGATCGCCGCCTCGACGTCCTCGCGGGCGGCTTCGGGCCACTCGCCCACGACGAGGCCCGGATGCACCGGGCTTTGCCGCTTGATCGTGCGGCCCGACCGCGCCTCGACGCTCTTGCCACCGACGAGCATGCGATAGCGGCGCTCCACCGCGAGGCGGGGGTCGTCCCGGCGCGGCTCGATGAATCTCACCGTCATTGTCTCCTCCTCAGTGACCCGCCGGGCCTCCGGCTGCTTCGCGCAGGTTGTAACCAATCAGTTACTACAGCCCAAGCGGCGGACGCAAGTCGCGCGCGCCACGGCTCGCGAGTGGGGCGGAGCCCCTTGCATTTCCACGCCCGACGTGGTGGGTCGCGCCCAATTCGCAGCACCAAGGGCAAGGGCAATCGATGGACAAGATCAGGAACATCCACGTCGGGCTGGGGCGCTGGGGCACCAACTGGGCGGCGCACGTGCTGGAGGACCATCCCGACATCGAAACGGTCGCCTATGTGGAACTGGATGCGGCCAAGCGCGCCGCGATGGCGACGCGCCTCGGCCTGCCGGAGTCGATGTTCTTTGCCGACCTCGGCGAGGCCCTGGCCAAAATTCCGTCCGAAACCGTGACCATCGCGGTGCCGGTTGCGGCGCATGCCCCCACTGCGCAGCAGGCGCTCGAGGCGGGCCGGCACGTCGTCGTCGAAAAGCCGTTCACCGCGACCCTCGCCGAAGCCAAGGCGCTCGTGGCGCTGGCGGCGGCGCGCGGGCTCACCCTCGCGGTCAGCCAGAACTACCGCTACTATCCGGCGGCGCAGATGGTCGCCGACCTCGCCCATCGCGGCTATTTCGGCCGCATCATCGGCGGCAAGATCGATTTTCGCCGCAACGGCATCATGGAGCGGGCCGGCAATATCGACTGGCCACATCCGATGCTCGCCGACATGGCGGTCCACCACTACGACCTCATGCGCATGGTGATCGGCGAAGACCCCATCGAGGTCACGGCCCGCAGCTGGAATCCGCTCGGCAGCCCCTATCGGGAAGACGCCGCGGCGGCGATGGTCCTCACTTTCCCCGGAGCAACGATCAGCTATCGCGGCAGCTGGATGGACCCCTCGCCGCAGACCGCCTGGGCCGGCGACTGGCAACTCGATTGCGAGCGGGCCTCGATCCTGTGGACCGGCCGTGGCGACCAGCCCTGGCAGACCAAGCGCGACCGGGTGCAGATCCGGCGCCCCAACAACCCCGAGCTCGAGGACGTCGAGCTGCCGGACTACCCGCTGCACGACCGCGCGGGGGTCTTGGCGGCGCTCGCCGAAGCGATCCGCTCGGGCAAGGAGCCGGCCTTCTTCCCCTCCGGTCGCGCCAATCTCGGGACCCTGATGATGATCGAGGCGGCGATCAAGTCGGCGGCAAACGGCGGAGCGCCCGTGCGGCTCGACAGCATCGCCTGACTGCCGCTCGCGGGGCATAGGGTCGCGGCGATTTCGCGCCGGCGCCGGTTGCTGTAGGAGTGTCCTGAACCGGAGGGCGCGTAAACGCGCGTATGATGCCAGCAAACGGCGACCCAGCCGAATCCCTGCCCCTCACGTCCCGCGCCGGGCGCCCGGCTGCCCGCGGCGCGTCGGGCGAGGAGCCGCGCAAGCTCACCAAGG
>DASZTU010000443.1:0-5207 GCA_035547975.1 Devosiaceae bacterium
CCGCTCGCGGCCGCGCTCGACCGCGCGGTCGAGGCGGTAAAGGTCTGCGAAATCTGCGGCAACATCGATACCCGCTCGCCCTGCGCCATCTGCACCGATCCGCGCCGCTCGGAATCCGGCCTGCTGATCGTCGTGGAAGACGTTGCCGACCTTTGGGCGCTGGAGCGGGCGGGCGTCGGCCCGGTGCGCTACCATGTGTTGGGTGGGGTGCTGTCGCCGCTCGACGGCGTCGGCCCCGACGACCTCTCGATCGGCGCTCTGGTCGCACGCGCCGGCGACTACCGCGAGATCGTGCTCGCTGTGAACGCGACCGTCGAAGGCCAGACGACGGCCCACTACATCACCGACCGGCTGCAGGGGCTCGGCGTCAAGGTCACGCGGCTCGCCCACGGCGTGCCGATCGGCGGCGAGCTCGACTATCTCGACGAGGGGACGCTCAGCCAGGCACTCAAGGCGCGGACGGAGATGTGACGGGCGACCCGTCGCCCAGCCGATGACGCGATCGGCCTAGCGGGCGACGTCGTCGTCATTGTCGATGTCGCCCTCGTCGTCTTCCTCGTCCTCCTCCTCGAAGTCCTCGCGGTCGGCCTCCCCATAGGCGTCGGCACCGGCCTCTTCCTCCTTGTCCAGCCACTCGTCTTCTTCGTCGAGCGAGGCCTCGTCCTCCTCCTCGAGCTCTTCGAGTTCGTCGGAGTCGGGCGCCAGCGTCTCCCGATGGGCCAGGGGATCGCTGTCGAAGACGACACCGAGCTGGTCGCTCTCGCCCTCGAGCTCGGCGATCCGCCCGTCGATTTCCGTCAGCAGCGCCTCGGCGTCATCGTCGCCGACATCGTAACCCTCGCGGTCGGCGATGTCGCCGCGCAGCCGCCGCAACAGTTCCAGCCGCTCGCTGGTTGAACGACCGTCGCCATAGAGCAGATCCTCGATCTCGGCCTCGCTGAGCGGCTGGCTCGTCGCCGTCTCGAAGCTCGAATCGTCCTCGGCCGTATCCTGCGGAAGAATGTCGTCGCGGTAGTTGGTCGGGCTCATGAGTGCCTCCAAGCGGGTGATCACAGCGCAACGCGAGCGCGCCGTGTTCCGTTCAATATAGAAGGACGCCCGGGGCCAATTCTTGGCAAGGATCAAATCGGCCCGCCCGGTCTGGCGAGGCGGGCGGCGCGATCAGGAAGCGCGAACGGTCGCGATCGGCACCACCTCGGAGCTCCCCTCCGTCCAGCTCGGCGGAATCTGCTTGTTGGTCTTGGCGCCGAGCTCCTTGAGCATCTCGATCTGCCGGACGACGCTGCCGCGGCCATCCGCCAGCTGGTTGCGCGCCTCGGCGAATACCGTGCGGGTGCGCTCGATGTTCTGGCCGACCTTGTCCATGCTGTCGAGGAAGCCGAGAACCTTGTCGTAGAGCGCGCCGGCGCGCTCGGCAATCTGCTCGGCGTTCTGTTGCCGCTTCTCGATGGCCCAGATGTTGGCGACGGTGCGCAGCGCACTCAGCAGCGTCGTTGGCGTGGTGAGGAGCACGCCCTGCGCCATCGCGTGCTCGATCAGGTCGGGCTCGGCGGTGACGGCGGCCGAGAACGCGGATTCGATCGGCACGAACAGGAACACGAAGTCGAAGCCGCTCCTCGCGTGGCGCTGGTACTGCTTGCCGGCGAGGGTCCGGATGTGGTTGCGCAGCGAGCCGGTGTGCGCCCGGAGGTGCTGGGCGCGTTCGACCTCGTCGGTTGCGTTGACATAGGCCTCGAAGGCCAGCAGCGACACCTTGGAATCGACGATCATCACGTCGCCATTGGGGAGGAAGATCTCGACGTCCGTCCTGAGGCGCGCGCCCTCCTCGCTGGTATGGCTGTGCTGCGTGCGGAACTGTTCGCCCTCGCGCAGCCCGGAATTCTTGAGAATCGTCGAGAGCACCATCTCGCCCCAGGCGCCCTGTACCTGCGCATTGCCCTTGAGCGCCCGCGTCAGCGCGTTGGCTTCCTGGCTCATCGTCAGGCTGGTGGTCATCAGGTGCTGGATGCGCTGACTCATCTCGGCCCGGTCGCGCAGCAGCCCGGCCTGGAACTCGACGATCTTTTCGCTCAGCGGCTTGAGGAGGAGGTCCACCTGCTCGCGGTTCTGCTTCGAAAAGGCTTCGCCATGCGTCCGCAGCACCTCGCCGGCCAGCGCCTTGAACTCGTCGGTCATCTGCTGGCGCGCCGCCATGAAGCGGGAGAGGTTTTCCTCCTGCTGCCGGGCCTGCTCGGTCATCTGCGCCTCGAGCGCGGCACTGCGCGCCTGAAGCTCGGTATTGGCCAGCTGCAGCTCGGCGTTGGCCGCGGCCTGCTGCGCCAGCTGCTCCTTGAGCTCGCGCACCTGCCGGTCGCGCTCCTCGAGATGTTCGCGGAAGCTCGCGCGCAGCGTTGCCGTCGTCACCTCGGCCATCTCCTCGACGCGCGCCCGGTCGCGGCGGAAATAGGCCACGACCACGGCAACGACGAGCACGCCCGCGAGGCCGACGGCGGCCGTGGCCGCAATGCCGGTGGTGATCGGGAAATCGCCGAGGGTGAAGAGCAGGGTGTCCATGGGCGTCACGTTAGCGCGATTCGGTTTCTATTTTGTTCTCCATCTGAGCGTTGACCGCAAGGGCAAAACTCCCCATATCGGGGCTGAACCCGCTTTCAGGTATTTTGGTCCATGGCCACCCGTCCCATCCTCGTGCTGCCCGATGCGCGCCTGCGCGCCGTCGCCGATCCGGTCGACAAGATCGACGACGAGATCAAGAAGCTGGCCAGGGACATGCTCGACACCATGTATGCGGCGCCCGGAATCGGCCTCGCCGCGCCGCAGGTCGGGGAGCTCAAGCGCGTGGTGGTGATGGACCTCGCCAAGGAAGGCGAGAAGCCGGATCCGATCGTCATGGTCAATCCCGAGATCCTGAAGTTCTCCGAGGAGACGCAGGTCACCGAGGAAGGGTGTCTGTCGATTCCCGAGCTTTATTACGAGGTCGAACGGCCGGCGGCCGTCACCGTGCGCTACACCGATCTCGATGGGAACACCGTCACGCGCGACGCGACCGAAAAGTTCGCCGTCTGCGTGCAGCACGAGATCGATCACCTCGATGGCGTGCTCTACATCGACTATCTCTCGCGCCTGAAGCGCGACCGCGTGCTCAAGAAATTCGAGAAGGCCGAGCGCCTCGCCCGGCGCGCCAGCTGATCCGCCTATTCGTTTCCAACGGGTGAGCGCGGGCGGGCCGGCATTCCCCTTTACTAGGATGCCTCGGCGCCCCCTCGGGCGCGAGACAGTGGCCGGAGCGTTCGGATGAAAATCATCTTCATGGGCACGCCGGAATTTTCCGTGCCGACGCTGCACGAGATCGTCTCCGCCGGGCACGAGGTGGTTGCCGTTTACACCCGCGCGCCCAAGCCCGCCGGCCGTGGCCAGGCGGAGCGCAAGTCGCCCGTCCATCTCGCGGCGGAGGCGCTGGGTATTCCCGTCTTCACGCCCAAATCCTTGCGCGGCGAGCCTGAGCAGATCGTCTTTGCGAGCCACGGGGCCGATCTCGGCATCGTCGTCGCCTATGGCCTCATCCTCCCCAAGCCCATCCTCGAGGCGCCGCGCCTCGGCTGCCTCAACCTCCACGGCTCGTTGCTGCCGCGCTGGCGCGGCGCCGCCCCGATCCAGCGCGCCGTGCTCGCCGGCGATACCCGGACCGGCGTCATGGTGATGCGCATGGATGAAGGGCTCGACACGGGCCCCGTGGCGCTGGCCGAAACCCTCGACATCGGTCCGGATGAGACGGCGGGCGATCTTCACGACCGCATGATGCGGGTCGGCGCCGACCTGATGGGGAGGGCGCTTGCCGCGCTCGAGCGCGGCAGCCTCACCTTCACGCCGCAGCCCGAAACCGGCGTCACCTACGCAGCGAAAATCGACAAATCCGAAACCCGCCTCGATTTTTCGCACCCCGCAGCCGAGGTGCACAACCGCATACGCGGCCTCTCCCCGTTTCCCGGCGCCTGGTTCGAGGTCGAGGTCGGGGGCAAGCCGGTGCGGGTGAAGGCGTTGCGCTCGACCCGGGTCGCCGGGGAGGGCGCGCCGGGCGCGGTGCTCGACGACCGGCTGACGGTCGCTTGTGGCGAGGGGGCCGTGCGCCTGCTGCTGGTGCAGCGCGAGGGCAAGGCCCCAACCGACGGGTCGGCGTTCCTCCGCGGCGCTGCCGTGTCGCAGGTGAGGTGATTTATGGCGCGAGCGCGCGGGTGACTTCCTCTGCCGGCTCGCTCACGAGGAAGGCGGACCACGCTTCGAGCGGTGCCTTGCCGCCATCACGGCGGAACACCCCGACCAGCCGGGCCTGCGCGAACTCGGCCGGCGGCTTCGGAGACAGCGGATCGGGCTCGATGCGCACAAAGAGCGCGGGCGCGCTGAGCACATCGGCCGGGAGGGGCGGCCAATATCCCCAGCGCTCCGGCTCATCGATCTGCCGCACCGGCAGCGGACTGCCGGCAAAGAGCGCGTAGCTCGCCAGCTCCCCCGTCACCCCGAAATTGCCGGCGGTCGCGATCCATCGCGCGCCATTGTCCCGGGCGAGGGTCTCGACCGCTTGCTGCAGCTTCGCCCAGCCGCGCGTTTCGGTGGTGCGGTCGACGATGCCGCTTCCGCCAAACGGCTGCCAGAGCGCCTGCGCATAGACTATGCCGGTGATGGCGAGACCGAACGCCAGCTGCAGCGCAACCACGGCGCCGCCGAGCCAGCGCACGCGCCGCCACAATTCGAGCGTCGACCAGGCAGCGAAGAGGGTGAGTGAGGGCCCGAGCGGTATCGGCCAGTTGGCTTCCACCCGCCCGTGGAGGGTGTGCCAGACGAAGTATCCGGCGGCCGGCAGGCTGCTCCAGAAGGGCAGGGCGAGGCGCGGCTCCCGCCGCAGCGCGAAGGCGGCTGCACCCACGAGGGCGAAGATAAGCAGCAGCGGACCGAGGAACAGCGCCTGGCCGGCCAGCAGTTCGACGAGATTGCCGCCCCAGTTGGGATCGATGCCCGTCATCACGGTGCGCCGGCCCTGGAAGCGGAACGACGCCCAGTTGTGCGCAAAATTCCACCAGAGCACGGGCGAGAAGACGACGAGCGCCAGCGCTGCCCCGGCCCAGCCCGGCCATTGCCGCCGCTCCGGAGCGGCGAGCAGATAGAGCAGCAGGCCGGGCGCGAGAAATGCGTCGGTGTATTTGCTCCATAGCCCG
>DASZTU010000444.1:0-8580 GCA_035547975.1 Devosiaceae bacterium
ACCCCGCGGGCCTTCTTCGGCCGGCGGTCGGGCAAGCGGCTCCACCGCGGACAGGACCGGCTGTTCCGCGAGGTCCTGCCGAAGCTTGAGATCGAGCTCGGCGAGGGCCGCCTCGATCCCAGCACGCTGTTTCCGGGGAAACCCCGCTTCTCGATCGAGATCGGCTATGGCGGCGGCGAGCATCTGGCGCGTGAAGCGCTGCGCCACCCGGACACCGGCTATATCGGCTGCGAAGTGTTTTCCGGCGGTGTCGCCAAGATGGTCGAGGCGATCGCGACGGAGAACATCGACAACGTCCGCCTCTTCACCGACGACGCCCTGAAGCTGCTGCTCGAGCTGCCGGACGCCTCGCTCGACGAGGCGTTCCTGCTCTATCCAGACCCCTGGCCGAAGACGCGGCACCACAAGCGCCGCTTCGTCTCCCCGACCACGCTCGGCGAACTGGCCCGGGTGCTGAAGCCGGGGAGCCCGTTCTACTTCGCGACCGACATCGAGGACTACGCCAACTGGACGCTGGCGCACATCCTGCGGGCGCCCGCCTTTCTCTTCGAAGCGGGGGCGCCCGGCAGCTGGCATTCCCCCTTCCCGGACTGGCAGCCGACCCGCTACGAGCTCAAGGCCCGAGAAGAGGGACGCGACCGCAGCTTCTACTTCACCTTCCGCCGCGCCTGACTGTTCTCGGGGCCTGCTTCCCCGAGCACCACCTCCCGTTCCATCCCGATCCCCTCGAGAAAGGCGCGGTCGTGGCTGACGACGATGAGCGCCCCGTCATAGGCCCTGAGGCCGGCTTCGACCGCCTCGATCGCTTCGAGGTCGAGGTGGTTGGTGGGCTCATCGAGGATGAGCAGCTCGGGCGGCGCCGTGGCGCCGATCGTTGCGGCGAGCCCCGCGCGCAGCATCTCCCCGCCCGATAGAGTACCGGCGAGCTGCAGCGCCGCCTCCGCGCGGAACTTGAAGCGGGCGAGGGCGGCGCGGCAGGCATTCTCGTCGTCGGCCGGATTGAGCCGGCGGTAGTTGCCGCGGATGGTGTCGCCCGGATCGAGGAGCGACAGCGTCTGGTCGAGGAGGGCCTGCCGGCCGAAGCGCCGGACGCTGCCCGCTACGGGCGCGAGTTCGCCGGTAAGTAGGCGGAGAAGCGTCGTCTTGCCGATCCCGTTCGGCCCGGTGATCGCGACCCGCTCCGGCCCGATAATCGTCAGGTCGAAGCCGACGATGATCGGCGCATCGGGATCTGGTCCCCCGGTGAGGCCGCTCGCCTCGAGCACCCGTCGACTGCCCGGGAGGCCCGTTGGCGCGAGGGTCACCGCAAGGGGCTGCAGCACCTCGATCTCGGCCCGCGCCTCGGCGGCCTCGGCCCCCGCCTCCTCTCGCATCCGGTGCGCCAGCCGCGCATTGGCGCCAGCGGTTGCCTCGGCGCGGCGCTTCATCCCGCCGAGGATGATGCGCGGCACGCCGCCCTGCTTGCCGCGTTTGCGCCCGGCGGCGTCCCGGTGCGCCTGCCGTTCAGCCTGCGCCTGGAGCCGCCGGTCGACCTCGGCAAGGCGTTGCTCGGCGGCCGCGACCCGGTGCTCGGCCGCGGCGAGCTCGAGCGCCTTGCGTTCGCGATAGAAATCCCAGTTGCCGCCATAGCTCGTGGCGCCCAGGCTGGTGAGCTCGATGATCGCGTCCATTTCGCGCAACAGGTCCCGGTCGTGGCTCACGACGATCGCCCCGCCGCGCCACTTCGCCAGCAGCCCCGCAACCGCCGCCCGGCCGTCGCCATCGAGATTGTTCGTCGGCTCGTCGAGGAGGATCATGTCGGGTGCGCTAAGGATCAGCGCCGCAAGCGCCAGCCGGGTCCGCTGCCCACCGCTGAGCGTGCCGATCGGCCGGCCGGGGTCGAGCCCGCTGAGCCCCAGTTCGTCCAGTGCGGCGGCGAGCCGGCTGGGCAGCGTCCAGTCCGCGGCTTCGGCGTCCTCGAGACTGCCCGCGCCGCGCCCGAGCCGGTCGAGGCGCGCGATCTCGGCGTCGATCCCCATGAAGGCGGCGATGCTCGCGTCGCAATCGGGCTGGACGCTCTGGCGGAGGAGACCGACCCGGCCGACAACTTCGATCGTGCCTCCCGCCGGGGTGAGTTCCCGCTTGATGAGGCGGAGCAGCGTCGTCTTGCCGCTGCCGTTGCGGCCGACGAGCCCGCTTCGCCCGGGACCGAAGGCAATGTTGAGATGATCGAAGAGGGCGCGCCCGTCAGGCGTGCGGTAGCTGAGGTCGTGAAACGAAATGGAAGCAGGCATGGATGGACTCCGGTCGAGCAATCGGGATGAGGCGATCGATCGAGCGGCAATCCATTGGGCACCGTCCTGCTGGTGTTGCGATTGGGTCGAGATAATGCCGGTTGACCCCGCGTGCAACCCGGCGCCGCAATTGACCGGAGATTTGCCGCGCCCCCTTGAGGTTTGCTTCACCCTAGCCGGCTGTGCGTGAACGCCCGGGGCGTCTTGCCTCGCTTTTGCCGCCCATGTGAGGTTAGGTCCCGACCGGGGATGGCGGAGCGGCGCGAATGAAGTTCGTGATTTATGGGGTCGGGGCCATCGGTGGCGCCCTGGCGGCCAGGCTGGCCCTCAACGGCGAAGAGGTCGTGGGCATCGCGCGGGGCCCTCAGCTCGAGGCGCTGCGGAAGAAAGGGCTGCTGCTGCGCACGCCGCAAGGCGAGTCCCTGGTGCGGTTCGGTGCCGCGGCCGATCCCGAGGAGATCAGGTTTTCGCCCGACGACGTGATCGTCCTCGCCATGAAGACGCAGGATACCCCGGTCGCCCTGCAGCGGCTGCGGGCGGCGGGTGTGACGACCCAGGCCATCGTCTGCGCCCAGAACGGGGTGACCAACGAGCGGTTTGCGCTGCGGCGCTTTCCCAATGTCTACGCCATGACAGTGATGCTCCCGGCGAGCTTTACCGTGGCGGGCGAAGTCAATGCCTTCGGCGAGCCCAAGACCGGCATCCTCGACCTCGGCCGCTATCCCAACGGCGCCGATGAGACGGCCGACAGGATCGCGACCGTGCTCCGCGCCGCCGGCTTCGCCTCTGAGGTCGATCCCGAGATCATGCAGGCCAAGTACGGCAAGCTCCTGCAGAACCTCGCCAATATCATCGAGGCGGCGCTCGTCCCCGCCGACCACTCGGCGATCATCCGAGCGGCGCGCGAGGAAGCGGAGCGTGTCTATCGGGCTGCGGGTATCGCCTGGCGCGACGTCGGCAATGACCCGCGCCGGGAGGCAAACCTGCGCATCGGCGAAATCGCAGGCGTCGATCGGGTGGGGTCCTCGACGGCGCAAAGCCTCGTCCGCTCGACGGGATCGATCGAAACCGATTACCTCAACGGCGAGATCCTGCTTTTGGGCCGCCTCCATGATGTGCCGACCCCGGTCAACGCCTATTTTTCCGCCCTGGCACAGCGCATGGTCGGCGAAAAGCTCAAGCCCCGCAGCGTTCCGCTTGGGGAGGTCGAGCGCGAGATTGCCATTGCCGCCCTGCAGGCGGGTGCCACCGCGGAGCTGCCCACCGCAGGTTAGCGTCTTCAGAAACGTAATATGGGGGGATATTGATGGCGCAGTCGGTCAGAATTCTTTCCGCCGAGCCCGTGACGCACAACGTGCGGCGCTACCGGCTCGAAAAGCCGCCGGGCTATACCTTCGAGCCGGGGCAGGCGACCGAGCTTTCCATCGACCGCGACGGTTATCGCGAGAAGAAAAACCCCTTTACCTTCACCGGCTACGCCGAGGACGATTTCCTCGAATTCACGATCAAGAGCTATTTCGACCACGACGGGGTAACGAAAAAGCTCTGGGAGCTCGTGCCCGGCGATCGGCTCATCCTCCGCGACGCGTGGGGCACGATCACCTACAAGGGGCCCGGCACCTTCCTCGCCGGCGGCGCCGGCGTCACCCCCTTCATCGCCATCCTCCGCCGCCTCGCGCGTGACGGCAAAGTCGCGGGCCACCGCCTGATCCTCTCCAACAAGACCGAGCGGGACATCATCCTGCGTGACGAGTTCGAGCACATGGAAGGGCTCGACCACGACTGGATCATTTCCAACGACCGCTCGACCAGGCTCTATCGCGGCCGCATCGACGAGGATTTCCTCACCCACCACATCACCGATTTTTCCCAGAATTTCTACGTCTGCGGGCCGGACAGGATGGTGGCCGACCTGCGCGCCCTGCTGCAAAAGCTCGGGGCCAGCGCGGAAAGCGTGACGTTTGAAAAATAGCCGGCAGGCGCTCGAGGCGGCGCGGGGCTGGGCCCGCGCCCTGAAGCGCGATATCGGCGCCCTCTGGCTCGCGGCACGCGACCCACGCGTCCCCTGGTACGCCAAGGCCGCCGCCGGCGCGGTCGCGGCCTATGCGCTCTCGCCCATCGACCTCATCCCCGATTTCATCCCGGTCCTCGGCTACCTCGACGACCTCGTCATCGTGCCGCTCGGCATCCTGCTCGTGGTGAGGCTCATCCCCGCCGGAGTGATGAGCGAGCTGCGCGGCAAGGCGGAGGCCGCCGGGCGCCGGCCGCCAAGCCTTTTGGGGCTTGCCGCCGTCCTCGCTCTCTGGTGCCTCGTTGCGGCGGCGCTTGCCGCGCGCTTCCTCGCCCACTGACGGGGACGATCTTGCATCGGCGGGAAGGCGGCGCTATATAGCGGGTACATCACTGGCTCTCTTGGAGAGTGGGTGCCGACCGGCCCCGCTCTTTTTTATTACCCGGCGCCCGCGAGCCTGTCGCGAGCAGCCGACCCCGTTGACAGATGGACTTCGACCTGAACGACAAGCGATACATCCGCGAAACCGGCCTCGAGCAGCGCATCGCGCGCATCGTCGAGCCGGCCGCCAACGACATGGGCTATGCCCTCGTCCGCGTGAAGGTCACGGCCGAGAACGGCTGTACCCTCCAGATCATGGCCGAGGACGCCGACGGGCGCTTCACCATCGAGGATTGCGAGCGCCTGTCGAAGGATCTCTCGCCCATCCTCGACGTCGAGGATCCCATCGACCGCGAGTATCACCTCGAGGTCTCCTCGCCCGGCATCGACCGGCCCCTGGTCCGGGCGCGCGACTTCAAGCGCTATGTCGGCCACGAGGCGCGCGTCGAGCTCGCCGAGATGATCGAGGGGCGCAAGCGCTTCCGCGGGGTGATCAAGGCGGCGGACGACGAGAGCGTCACCATTCACCTGCCGGACGCCCCGCGCGACCGGGACCCCGACCACAAGCTGCCCCTGGCGATGATCGCCGAGGCCAAGCTCATCATGACCGACGCGCTGCTCAACATGGCGCGTCTCGACCAGCAAGAGCACCCGATCGACGAAGGCGACGATGTCGAGACCGTCGCCATCGACGCCGACACTGAAGAGGAGTTGAACTGATGGCTGCCGTTAGCGCCAACCGTCTGGAACTGCTGCAGATCGCCGATGCGGTCGCGCGGGAGAAATCGATCGACCGCATGATCGTCATCGAATCGATGCAGGACGCGATAGAGAAGGCGGCCAAGTCGCGCTACGGCGCCGAAACCAACGTGCGCGCCGAGATCAACCCGCGCACCGGCGAACTGCGCCTCTGGCGCCTGCTCGAAGTGGTGGAACAGGTCGAGGACCCGGCGCAGCAGATTTCCCTGCGCGACGCACAGGCGAAGAACGCCGCGGCCAAGATCGGCGACTTCGTCACCGAGCCGTTGCCGCCCATCGAGTTCGGCCGCATCGCGGCCCAGTCGGCCAAGCAGGTGATCGTGCAGAAGGTGCGCGACGCCGAGCGCGACCGCATGTACGAGGAATACCAGGGCCGCATCGGCGAGATCGTCAACGGCACCGTCAAGCGCGTCGAGTACGGCAACGTCATCGTCGACCTCGGGCGCGGTGAGGCCATCATCCGCCGCGACGAATTGATCCCGCGCGAAATGTACCGCTATGGCGACCGCGTGCGCGCCTATGTCTATGACGTGCGCCGCGAACAGCGGGGGCCGCAGATTTTCCTCTCGCGCACCCACCCGCAGTTCATGGCCAAGCTCTTCATGCAGGAAGTGCCGGAAATCTACGACGGCATCATCACCATCCGGTCGATCGCCCGTGATCCGGGGAGCCGCGCCAAGATCGCCGTGACCTCCTCCGATTCCTCGATCGATCCGGTCGGCGCCTGCGTCGGCATGCGCGGCAGCCGCGTGCAGGCGGTGGTCGCCGAGCTGCAGGGCGAAAAGATCGACATCATTCCCTGGACCGAGAACATCGCCGACCTCGTGGTTTCGGCGCTGCAGCCGGCGGACGTCGCCAAGGTCGTGCTCGACGAGCAGGCCGAAAAGATCGAGGTCGTGGTGCCGGACGAGCAGCTGTCGCTTGCCATCGGGCGGCGCGGCCAGAACGTCCGGCTCGCGAGCCAGCTCATCGGCTGGGACATCGACATCCTGACCGAGCAGGAGGAGTCGGAGCGCCGGCAGAAGGAATTCACCGAGCGGTCGGCTCTCTTCATGCAGGCCCTTGACGTTGACGAGATGGTTGCCCAGCTATTGGCTTCGGAAGGCTTCTCCTCGGTTGAGGAACTCGCCTATATCGACGTCTCCGAAATCGCCTCGATCCAGGGGTTCGACGAGGAGACCGCCGCCGAGATCCAGCAGCGCGCCACCGACTATCTCGCGACCATCGAGCGCGAGCACGACGAGGCCCGCAAGCAGCTGGGCGTCAGCGACGAGCTCTACGAGATCAACGGTCTCAACGCCGCCATGCTCGAGGCGCTCGGCAGGGACGGCATCAAGACCGTCGAGGATTTTGCCGGCTGTGCTGCCGACGATCTCGTCGGCTGGACCGAACGGAAGGACGGCGAGGTGAAGCGCTTCGACGGCACCTTCAAGGATTTCCCCGTCTCCCGCGAGGAAGCAGAGGAGATGATCATGCAGGCCCGCCTCAAGGCCGGCTGGGTGACGGAGGCCGATCTGGCTCCCGCTCCGGCGGAAGGCGAGGTGGCCGAGGAAGGAGCGCCCGCTTAGCGGGCGGCATCCGGCCCGGTGCCCCGGCCCGCCGAACAATATCGCGAGTGCGCCCTGACGCGGGAGAAGAAGCCCGTGGCCGAGCTCATCCGCTTCGTGGTCGGACCCGATGACGTGATCGTGCCCGATACGGACGCCAGGGCCGATGGCCGCGGCGTCTGGATCAGCCTCGGGCAGGCGCAGGTCGCCGCGGCGGCAAGGAAGAACGCCTTCGCGCGCAGCCTCAAGTCGCAGGTGCGGCTGCCCGAAGACCTGCCGGGCCTGACCCGGCTGCGGCTCGAGCAGCGCTTCATCGCCGCGCTGCAGATGGCGAGGAAGGCCGGCCAGCTGGTGACCGGCGCGACCAAGGTCAAGGCAGCGATCGAGGCGGGCGAAATTGCGGCCCTCATCACGGCGACGGATGCCGCCGCCGACGGTCGCGACAAGTTGCTGGTATCGCTGCGCGGCTACGAGCGCGCGGCGGTTGCCAACGGAACGATGGAGGAGGGGAACACCGTTCCCCATCTCGAATTGCTGAGCGCCGAGCAATTGGGTTTGGCACTTGGCATGGAAAATGTGATACATGCTGCGCTCACCAAAGGGGCGGCGGCACAGGCGGCGCTGGCGCGGGCGGAAAGACTCGCTCGTTACCTCGCCAACTGACGGGCGCGATCGGCGGGCGCGGCAAGCGCCCGGCGGCGGGGCGCGCGACAGGAATGATCACCAGCGATCGGTTCGGGCGGGGCCCGAGCCGGCCGGTCTGGTGTTGGACGCATTAGAGCGCTTCCGGGAAATGTGGATGTCACCTTTCCTCGGGCGCGAGGACTCAGGATGAGGAGCTTCCGTTCCGGATTGTCGGGGCGATTGCTCGAGAAAGACGCGGGAATTCATGGCTGATAACGACGACAAGCGCGACGATCACGCGGGCGGCAAGAAGACGCTGACGCTGAAGGGCGGCCCGGCAATGGGGGGGTTGCGCCCCGGCCTCGGCCGTTCGTCGCGCACCGTGGTGGTGGAGAAGCGGACGCGCCGCGTCGGCCCGCCCGGCAGCCCCGGTGCAAGCCCGCACGCGCCTGCCGGCAGCGCCCCCGCGCCGCGTTTGGCCTCCGGCCCTTCGGCCGGCTCGGCAGCCCGCCCGCCGCTGCGCGGCAATGGCCCGGGCATCCGCCCAAGCGTCGGCCTGTCGCAGACCGAGAACATCGCCCGCGAGCGTGCGCTGCGTGAAGCAGCCGCCCGTCAGGTGGAGGAAACTGCCCGCGCCGCGGCCGAAGAAGCCCGGCGCGCCGAAGAGGATGCGCGCCGCCGCGCCGCCCGCGAGGCCGAGGAGCAGGCCCGCGCCGCCGAGGAATCGGCCCGTGCCGTCCAGTCCGATACGGCGGTGATCGAAGAGGAACCCGCGATCCGCACCGTGGCGCCCCGCCCCGCCGCGGCGCCCCGCCGCCCGGCGCCGGTTTCCCGTGCGCCCGGCCGCGGTCCCGATCTCACCAACCTGCCGCCGGCGCCGCCGAGCGAGGCCGATGGCCGCCGTGCCCGTACCGCGCCGCCTTCCGGCTCGGCCCGTCCGCTGGTCGGCGCCGCCGAGCTCGAAAATGCCCGCCGCGCCCGCACC
>DASZTU010000445.1:0-1885 GCA_035547975.1 Devosiaceae bacterium
TCCATCAGGTATTTGTAGATGGCCGGACCCGACTGGTAGTTCGCGACCATGCCGAGCACCGCGTTCTGGGCCGGCTTGGTGTAGAGCGCCTTGGGGAACGAATAGGGGAAGTACATGATGTTGTACTTCTCCGCCGGTGGCCGGACCGCCGCCGCGGTGTCGTCGACGTTGGGCCCGACGACGTAGTGAACCCCCTCCTGAGCCATCTTTTCCATGCCCTGGATGGCGACCTTGGGGTCGGCCTGGTCGTCGAAGGTGACGATCTGGATATCGTAGGTCTTGTCCCCGATCTTCACGCCGCCGGCCGCATTCATCATGTCGGCCAGCGTCTGCATCGAGCGCACGTTGGACGTGCCCCAGGCGGCATCGGGGCCGCTGGTGACACCCACGAAGCCGATCTTCAGCGTTTCATTGGCGAAAGCCGCGCCCGGCAGCGCCGCAGCGAGCGCGAGCACCGATACGAGAGCGATAGAGGTAAGAGTGGAACGTCGCGTAGCCATGAGTGTCTCCCGGAATGCGCCCCCTCGGAGCGACTGCTTAAGGCTTCTCTAACCCGCACCCGAAGCTAAGTACGGAAGCCCCGGAGTTGTCAACAAACCCATGGGTGCTCTGTGCACAATCAGGCGACCGTATGGTGCACAATCGCATCGGCGCGCCGCGAGGGCGCCGACCGGTGGAAAGGTGGCTCAAATCCGCGCGTTCAGCGGAGGGCGCGCGGGCCGGAACCAGCCCGCTGCAACCGAGCATAAACCGCATCGCCTCGCCCGGTGCTCGACTCGCGCTGGGCCAGTCGCCGCGACCGGTTGCCACAATTCGCGGCGCCGGGTGGGCGACAATCCGGCGGTACCACGTATACAAAAAAGCTTTGGCGTCGCGCCCGCGGCTGGGATAAGTTCCGCGCCCAAATGGAGATGAAGAATCCTTTCGCGGGCCGAAACGTCTCGGATGCCGTAGCGGAGACCGAAGACGCCAAGGCCAGGACCGGCGCCCGCTGGTCCGTCGTCTATCTCGGGTTGCGCGAAGCCATCCTGACACACGCGCTCCGCCCCGGCACGAAGCTCCCCGAGGACGAGCTCGGCGAAATCTATTCGGTCAGCCGGACACTCGTGCGCTCGGCGCTCCAGGCGCTGTCGCACGACCGGCTGGTGACGCTCGAGCCCAACCGCGGCGCCTTCGTCGCCAAGCCGACCAAGATCGAGGCGCGCGAGGTCTTCGAAGCGCGGGCCCTGATCGAGCCGAAGGTGGCCTCGCTCGCCGCCGAAGCCGCCAAGCCGGCCGACATCGTGCTGCTGCGCCGGCATCTCGAGGACGAGCATGAAGCGGTTCGCGCCGGCAAGGACGGCGAAGCGGTGGTTCTCTCGGCCCGCTTCCACGTGGCGATCGCCGAGATCGCCGGCCAGTCGATCTTCACCGAATTTGTGCGCGGGCTCTGCTCCCGGTCGTCCCTCATCATTTCACTCTATTGGCGGCGGCGCGACACCATCTGCGAGAGCCATGCCCACCATGCGCTCGTCGAGGCTATTGCCGCCAACAGCCCCAGGGACGCCGCCGAGCTGATGACCAGCCACCTCGTCGACCTCCTGTCGGGGCTCGACCTTGCGGCGCGGGCGACCGAGCCGCGGCGGCTCGCCGACATCCTCAAGCGCCCCTGAGGCACCGCGGTTGGCGGGAGGCGAGGGGAGTGCTATGCGGCGGCGCCCCCCCTGCCGAGCCGAGGTTCTTTCATGCCCGATTGGTCGCCGAGCACCTACCTGAAGTTCGAGGACGAGCGGACGCGCCCGGCGCGCGACCTGCTCAACCAGGTGCCGCTCGACCGCCCGCGCCGCGTCGTCGACATGGGCTGCGGCCCCGGCAACTCGACCGAGCTCCTGGCCGAGCGCTTTCC